>CBEUWV010000093.1:0-7156 GCA_965546895.1 uncultured bacterium | reverse complement strand
ATCTTGGGCCCATCAGTATGCTATTCCGGTTCAGGGTTTTTCTCCACAAATATATCGAAAGCTCCTGCAGTACGACTATCCGGGAAATATCCGGGAATTGAACAACATTATTCAACGTGCGGTGGTTTTGGCGAGGGGAGATACGATCGATAGCATCGAGCTGGAGGTCCCGGAAGCGAATTTGAGGAGAAATATGAAGATGTCCGGTACGTTGCCGGAAGCCGTGGTCGGGCTGGAAAAGCAGATGATCCTGCTTGCACTTGAAGAGAGCAGTGGAGTCCAGCTACACGCGGCGAAGGCTTTGGGAATCAGCGAGCGCAATCTACGTTACAAGATGGAAAAATACAATATCCAGGGGAAGGGAGATCGGAAGCAATGAAGAATATACTACTCTGTCTGGGGATCGCCATATGTTTCCACGGGATGACAGCGGAAAAAATCCTCAAGTATGATCCGGATACAGTTCACAGTTTTTCAGGGACAATTGTAAAAGTGGATCAAGAACACTGGTACGGGAAGAAAGAGAATCTGATATTTGTGGTTGCTCCGGAGGGGAATCTCCCGTCAATACTGGTGGATGGTGGATTGTCTACTCTTTACAAGAAAAAGCCGGAACCGGGGAATAAGATTGGAATAACCGGTTCATTTGTCAAAACTGAGAACCAGGAAATTGTCCTTTCCCGGTCCGTCAAAATAGATGGTAAGACTATAAAGGTGCGGCTCAAAAACGGAGTGCCGACCTGGATTGCGAATGGAAAGAAAGGAAGGACAGGAAAGGGGCACAGGTCCTTCATCTATAGACGGATGAGACGTGGACGGCACTGATTCTGATTGCCCTTCGGGCAGTGCAAGTGAAAGGGCGAGTGAGGAAAGATAGAGAATTGGCTGTTCCCGTTTGTTGCATGTTGCAATTCACAAATCAGGCTTCAACTTTGTGCTATACCTCAAAAAATCTGGCCGAGAGTGAGGAAAAAGAGGTCGCTGCCGTCATCAGCGCGGCCGTAACCGATATAAATGGCTCCAATCAGTGTACGGGAACCCATGAAAATGGATCCGGAATAGCTGAGGGAACTCTCGCTGAAACTGTCTTCGTTTAACCATGCGCTTCCGGTTTCCAAAGAGCCGCCGGCGTAAAATTTGAAGCCGAACGCGCGGATCGGCAGGTTCCGGTAGTACACGGTGCTGGCAAACAGCTTGGCGTCACCGGTGAGCCGTCCCGGCTGAAAGCCTGACAGATGGAACGTTCCGCCGAGGCGGAAATTGTCATAAAAAGGTAAAGCGGTTCCCAGACTGTCTCCGTATTCCCCTGTAAAAATCACCGTATTGGCTCCAAAAGAGAAAACCTTTTCAAACCGGAGATCCAGCTTTTTGTATGAAAGGTCAGAACCCATTGAAATTGAGCTTCTAAAAAGATGAGCGTGTCCGGCACCCCCACGAGCCGGAAAATAAGGGTCATCCAGCTGGTCATAGTCGAACCTAAAGAGGTATCCTGCAATGTTCACATTCTGGCTTGATTGGTCGGAAGTGCTTTGGAATACGGAAAATGGAGAAGTGTTTCCCCACTTTCTGGTAACGCCAACCATAGCCGCACCCCAGTTGCCGAATTGTCGCCCGGCAAGCATCCCGGCGTTGAACATTCTGACATTATATTCCTGCCACCCAAGAGCTTGTTGGTAGATATCAAGGATTTCACTGCTGTATTCCAGAAACGGAAGAGCGGCCCAATGTCCAGCAGCGTCCAGAGGTTGGAAGAACTCTGTTCGAAGTCGGCGGGTTCGTCCCATTTGAATCTCATTTTTCCATTCTCCACCGAGGCTGTTTACTTCGGTCATTGTGTGGGCAAACAGGACATCAAATCGGCTGTGCCCCTGGAGATCGTCCGAGAGCCTCAGTCCGCCTTGCAGGAACTGGGTCCCCCAGGGTTTGGTCTTTGTTTGGATAAGGAGACCGTTTTTATCATCAGCATTGACCCATTCAAAATTTACAGATTCGAAAGCACCGATCTGATAAATGCGATCCAGGTCATGTTGAAGAGTTGTGAGATCCAATGGCTCTCCGGTTTTTGTTTTGATTCGGCTGAGGAGCACTTTCGGCGCCAGTCTGGATTTATCCGAGACATTGACAAAATCCACTGTTTTTCTTGTCATCTGAGCTTTCCTGAGGTGCCGCAGGAAGATTGCATATTGTTTTTCGGGGATAGAGAGTTTACGCAGTGCGGCGATATGGGACAGGGCGGCTCGTTTGCCGGGTTCAATTGCCTGTGCCATGTGGGCAAAGTCCGATGCCGCCATGTCTCCCAGTTCGGGTTTGATGTAGATGTCTCCATCCTTCAATAGGGCCAGCTGAGTTTTTTCGTCCTTCAGCAACATGATGGTGATCATCTGCTGGGAAACTGCCAGTGCAGAGTTCAGCCGCTTTTTCGGAAATAATCCTTTGGCCACATTTACGGCAATGATGACATCCACATGCATTTGCTTTTTCATTACATCCACGGGAAGGTTCCGTACCAGGCCCCCGTCAACCAGAAGTCGACCGTTTAGCTCAAAGGGAGCGATGGCACCGGGTACCGACATGCTGGCACGCAACGCGTTTGCAAGATCTCCGTGGGAAAGCACTATCATGTTTCCGGTAGTGAGATCAGTCGCCACGGCTCGAAATGGAATTCTAAGACGGTCGAAATCCCGGATGCCGCCATTTCTTAAAAGTACCCGATGGAGAAGAAAACTGATTTTCCTCCCTGCGCTGAGTCCCGTTGGCATCATGAGCTTCCCATTTTTCAGCCCAATCTCCAGGTTGGGAAGATACTTTCCATTGTCCTGTTTTCTGCGGTACGAGAGATTGTTCCGGTCGGGGGAATCCTGAAACATCTTTTCCCAGTCTGTACTGAGAAGCAGGTGTTGAATCTCATCCGGGCCCATTCCGCTGGCGTACAGCCCGCCGGCAAGAGCCCCGCCGGAGGTGCCGACAATGGCATCTATTGGAATGTGCAGTTCTTCCAACGCTTTCAGTACACCGACGTGAGCAGCGCCCCGGGCGCCGCCGCCGCTTAAGACAAGGCCGATCCTCGGCCTGTTTGTGGGTGTTGAATCTCCAGCGGCAGAAACTATGGAGCAGAAAACAGCAAACAATAATAATGGAAGGATACGAACGGTTAAAGATTTCAAGGAATACTCCGAATTTGATTTTTCTGTTGACAAGAAAGAATTATAGCACAAACATTTGACTGAAAATGGGCGATGTGTCTCGCTTTGCTCGACCGTGACTTGTGATTCGTGATTTGTGACTTGTACAGAAAAAGCATAGAATTGGACCATTGTTTTCCCGAACCATCAACGATCCACCATCCACTATTCGCGCGTTCCCAAAGAGCACTGTTCTGAAAGCTGTCAGAAACTGAGGGAAAGCCCTGTCGCGAAAACATGGTGGGGTGAACCGTTTCGGGCATCTTCCAGGATATACCCCAGGCGGATTTTTGTGTGGCGAAAAGCCGGTACCATCAGCCCGGTATAGAGACGATACTTGTTGAACGAATCGGAAGTCGTATCGTAGAAAGGCTCAATGGCAAGGTACGGCTCTACGGGGTGGCCCAGAACAGACTGTTTCCCGGTCAATCGGAACCTGAACCGAAACCGATACTCGTCCGGCTTCGATCCTTCGTCAAATTTCCGCACCTCCGTGCGCAGGCGAAAATCAAAAGCGGAGCGGATGCCGAGTCCCTTTTTCCACGAAACGTCCAGAAAGGGTCGCCGCTCCAGAATATCATTACCATCGGACTTGCGGGTTAATTCCTGTTTGTAATTCAATGAGATGGAAAAACCGGTTCCCAGCTTTTTTTCCATGCCAAAGACCCAATTTTTTTTGAATACCCCATCATTCCAGTCCCATGAACGGTATTTGACTTCGCTGACGAGATGGAAGGAAATACCATTCGGGCGCTTCAGGGTAATACTATTTTCGGTCCAGTTCTGGTCATCGGCATAAACGGTCATTGAAATGCAAAGGAATATGAGCAACAAGGCTTTTCTCAGCATAAAATGATTCCTCCATATATTCACCATTTCTACGAATGCTCTTTTCAATGGGGGTTCCCTCCATTGGCAATTACCTTTGATTCATGGCCCCGGCCGATTTCCAATTGAATGGTAACATGGTGGATGCCAAATTCCTCTGCCAGTTTCGTCTCAATTCGGTCAAGAATTGGCATGGCATCACTCAGGGCCATATCACTCACTTCAGCGTGCCCTTCAAAATGAATGTTGTGTTCGTCCAAGCGCCATGCGTGGACGTGATGGAGGTTGGAAATTTCGTCAATGGATTCTACCCGTTCGCAGATTGCTTTCAGGTTGAGTCCGGCGGGTGCCTTCATCAGGAGAATGCCGGTGGCTTCACGTACAATTTCCAGGCTTTCTTTCAGAATGTAGGCGGAAATGAGCACGGTCAGCAGTGGGTCCACCCAGTTGATGTTCCACCACACGATGCAAAAGCCGCCAATTATCACTCCGGCGGAGGAAACCGCGTCGGAGAGCAGGTGGAGGTAGCTGGAGCGGATATTCATGTTCCCCTTTGCGCCCCGGTGAAGGAGCAGGGTTCCGACAATGTTGGCAGCAAGTCCGATGACGGCCACCAGTACCATGATATGTCCGTCAATTGGCGCCGGATGCCGGAACCGGGTCCATGCCTCCCGGAAGAGAAAAAGACTGATGGCAATGAGGGTGGCTGCATTGAATAAAGCGGCCAGGATTTGCGCCCGCTTCAGCCCGAAGGTAAATTGTTCGGTGTTGGGACGACGGCTGAGGCGTATTGCAATCCAGCTGATGACAATGGAAATGCCATCGCTGAAATTGTGGAGCGCATCAGAAATTAAGGAGAGGCTGCCGGATAGTATGCCCCCGGCAATCTCCACGGCGGTGATGGTAAAATTCAACAGCATCGTGATGAATAATCGTTTCCCTGAGATATCTGTTTCATGGTGATGATGATGGCTCATTCAGGTCTCTCCCTCGCTTCTTTCTTTGCCTATTCTAACTTGCAGGGGACTGAGATTGAAGCCTTTTCCCTGTTTGCCCATAAAACCGCCGCCGTATCCAGAACGCCACATTGACCAGCGAAATCAGTACCGGCACCTCAACCAGTGGCCCGATGACCGCAGCGAAGGCCTCACCGGAGTTGATGCCGAACACGGCGACCGCAACCGCAATGGCCAGTTCAAAATTGTTGCTGGCCGCGGTGAAGGAGAGGGTTGTTCCCTTGCTGTAGTCGGCACCGGCCTTTTTTGCCATCCAGAAACTCACCAGGAACATGAGAACGAAATAGATGCAGAGGGGGATGGCAATCCGTACGACATCAAACGGGATCGTTACAATCAATTTACCTTTCAGCGAGAACATGACGATAATGGTAAAAAGCAGTGCGATCAAGGTGATGGGACTGATGATGGGAATGAATTTTCCGTGGTACCATTCTTTACCTTTTGCCTTTACCAGCACCAGTCGAGTCAATGCCCCTGCAATGAAGGGGATCCCGAGGTAGATGAACACAGACTTTGCAATTTCAGCGATGCTCACCGCAACGACGCTCCCCTTCAAACCGAAGAATGGCGGCAGTACGGTGATGAACACCCACGCGTACAAACTGTAAAATAACACCTGAAAGATGGAATTGAATGCGACAAGGCCGGCACAGTATTCTGTGTCGCCCTCTGCCAGCTCGTTCCAGACAATGACCATGGCGATGCACCGGGCCAGTCCGATCATGATCAGGCCCACCATGTAGTGTGGATAGCCCCGAAGAAATACGATGGCGAGAACAAACATGATGATGGGGCCGATGATCCAGTTCTGGACCAGTGAAATACCCAGGATTCTCCAGTTTCGAAAAACATCTCCCAGTTCTTCATACCGAACCTTGGCCAGCGGCGGGTACATCATCAGGATAAGACCGATGGCGATTGGAATGTTGGTTGTACCCACCTGAAAGCCATGAATGAAAGATTCCGTGCCGGGAACCAGATAGCCCAGTCCCACACCTGCTGCCATGGCGAGAAAGATCCACAGGGTCAGGAAGCGGTCCAGGAATGAGAGCTTGCCTGCCGGTTGCTTCCGGGGACAGGCCGGAGCAATTATTTTCTGTTCAGTCATGATATGGGTTCCTCCGTTTCTCTTGCCAGAAACTCTGGCAGTGTTTCTACAAATTCGCGGATTTCGTCCCGGACCCGCCTGTACACATTCAGCTTCCCTTCACCATCCGGCATGTTCACAGTGAGCGAAGGCGGGTCGTCAAATCCGCAGTGTACTTTCTTTGCTTTTCCAGGGAAAAGAGGGCAGGTTTCCCGGGCATGGTCGCAAACTGTTACCACGTAATCAAACGGAATATCCATGAGCTCATGAACCTCTTTGGAGTACTGGTGTGAAATATCAATGCCGGCTTCCGCCATAACCGATACGGCATGGGGATTGAGGCGTGTTTTGACAACCCCCGCTGAATGGGGTTCAATCCGGTCCCCCTTCAGCTGCCTTGTCCAGCCCTCAGCCATCTGGCTGCGGCAGGAGTTCCCGGTGCATAGGAATAGAACTTTCAGTTTTTTGGACATGTCTTTTCTCCCATTAATCTCTTTTCATCTTCTTTTACTACTGGTGACATTATCAGGCTCCCGTGGATCCAGTTGAGGGCCATTTCTGCTTCGGCTGCCGCTTGTACGGGAAGCCGGTAGTAAACCCATCGGCCATCCTTGCGGCTTTCTACCAGTCCGGCCCGCTTCAGAATCGCCATATGGGTGGAGACTGTGGAATCGGTGAGATTCAATAACTCACTGATATTGCAACTGCAAAGTTCCCGGCCCCGCAATGCCATAAGGACCCGTAGACGCTTTTCTTCCGAGAGGGCTTTGGCTATAGTGATGACCTTTTCCATATTTCCTCCTCTTTCCCATTGAGGTCAACCATCCATGCAATTAGATAGTTTGACAAGTATCAAACAATAGCCAGTTTAACTGTAAAACTTGTCCCTGTCAACAGCTGATCCCCGTCTTTTTGTCACTTAACACTCTACAGAGTAGGAGTAGGGGTAGGAGTAGGGGTAAGAGTAAGAAAAATCAGAGAATTAGCCATTCCCTGTCTTTACTTAAACTTAGACTCAAACTTAAACTTTTCCCACCCAT
>CBEUWV010000092.1:0-7296 GCA_965546895.1 uncultured bacterium | reverse complement strand
GGCTCAGCCTTGACCCAATCCTGACCATCGTGTTCAGAATATTGGGAGTCATCGCGGCATTTATCAATGTATTCAGGCTCAACGCCGAGCTGAGCCGTATTGAGAAAGAAGAACTGGAAGAAGAGAAAAAGGAATGAAGTTCCCGGTAACAACAGAAGGAAAAATCAAACTGGGCATCGTCGGCTACGGCATTGCCGGATGCGTGGGCTTTGCAATATGGGGTGGCCTGTTCGCGGTGCTGAACTTTGCGGCGACTTTTCTCATTGTTGCGGTGAACTTCATTTACCTGGAAGCGCTGACCCGAAAGGTTGTGCAGAAAAACCCGGGGAAGGGCGCTTTGGTACTCATCATTGGAATGTTGCGCTACCCCTTGATAGGGCTGTTGCTCTATGCTATAGTTTCGTGGCGGCATTTTTTGAAAATTCCGGCGTTTGCCGGCTTGACGGCGGTTGTTTTCGCCCTCGTCGCATATCCATTTTTAGACGGAGGAAGTCAGAAGGATGCATCAGGAAGTCTCGATTCTCACAATGCTGATTAATTCAATATTCCATGTCCAGGTTCCGGACCAGGTTGTAATGACAACGTTGGTATTTGTTATTTCGATCGTTATCTTTGTACTGCTCAGAAAGTCCCCGGAACTGGTCCCGACTCCGGCTCAACAGTTCTATGAAGGCGTACTGAAAGCCATAGACGGTATGTTGATTGACAACATCGGTAAGCGGGGCCGTCAGTTCCTGCCATTTGTAACCGCGTTGGGGATTTTCATCTTTATTTCAAATGCCATCGGGTTAATCCCGGGGCTTACACCGGCAACCGGCAATCTCAACACTACCGCCGCATGTGCAGTGGCTGTTTTTCTATACTACAATTTTCACGGATTCAAGGAGCACGGCCTGGGCTATCTGGAACAGTTCATTGCACCGAGGGGACCGCTGGCACTTCGAATCCCCATGTCGATTCTGTTCATTCCCATTGAAATTATTTCCCATCTGGCACGTCCGTTTTCACTGGCGATTCGTCTCTTTGTCAACATGGTCGGAGACCATATAGTGCTGGGTGTTTTCCTCGCCCTGGTCCCGTTTTTGCTTCCGGTCCCGCTCATCGGACTGGGTCTGTTCGTCTGTTTTATTCAGACTCTCGTTTTTGTGTTGCTGGCAATTATTTATCTGTCCGGTGCGGTTGCGGAATCGCACTGATAATAAGGATTCTTAACGGCCTCCGAAGCCGTTGAGCATAGATCATTTTCTGGAGGTTCTATGAAAAGATTTCTGTTGTTCTCCGTCACCGCCCTTGCGGTACTGTTCGCCGTTCAACCGGCGATGGCCCAGGAAGCGGCGACACATGCTGCCGAGGCAGCGTCAACCGGCATTCCCTATGGGGCTGTTGCTGGAGCGCTGGCTATGGGCTTTGCTGCCGCGTTCGGTGCAATCGGACAGGGCAAGGCTGTTGTGGCGGCATGCGAAGGCACGGCGCGTAACCCCGGCGCAACCGGTAATATCCGGACCACATTGTTGATTGGTCTGGCTTTTATTGAGTCGCTGGTTCTCTACATGTTCGCCATCGTCTTCGTCGTTAAATAATAAATAAGAACCCTTTTCCATTCCATCATAACTACTTGAGCAGGCAGAAATGCCTGCTTTTTTTTCGACCACAAGTGGGCGAAAAAAGTGCGCGTGCAAGTGCATGTGCTTGTAAAGAAAAGATTCAATGGCAAATTGCATCTTCACTCAACTTCCGAATTTCATCTCTTCCCGTGGTATACTCGGTTCATCAGAATAACTGAGGATGATGGGATAGATGAAGTGTAATGTTCATAAATGGGGGGAAATATGATGGTTCGATATCTCAGTTTGGTAGTGTTCATAGCTTTATTTGGAGGAATTCCAGTTCTTCGAGCAAATGAGACAAACACAACCAATTTGTCATTTCCATGGGAGAGTAAAATGCAGTGGAGCCTCTATGAGCATAAGGACATGTCTTGGGGCTTTGTTGAAACAGTCTATTTGAAAACAGAATCTTGGAATTCCTGGACGGCCAAGATACAATACACATTCTATAAGGGGACTAAGATAGAGCAGGTGACTTCTGGTCTGAAGAGTCTGGAAGCACAGATGAAGGATGTGTATCCAAATGTAAAATTAAAGGATGTCAGCAACGAGATTTTGAAAAGGAAGGACGCGGTAGCGTTCCTTGTAGAAAGTGGAACAGTTGAGGGACGAGAGCCGCAGAGCATTTTGTCCCTTGCTGTTGGATGCGATGGAGGTGTTTTCCTTTTTCAATTTATCCAAAAATCACAGAAAATTGCTATCGATACCTACAATAGCTGGATAAATCGCTTTTCGTCAGTGAAATTGGTTCATAAACCTCTGTTTGATTATGATATGACTACTCTGGCAGGCATATTTGAAAAGTATCGAGTGAACATGGTTATTCTCAAGAAGACTACGATGCTGGATGAGCGGCCAGTGTGGTCCCCCGATAGTCAATATCTGGCACTTAACTGGAAAAGATTGAACCTGAATTCTCTTCATGCACTTTCTGCTCGTTGGAAGGGACAGGACGTGGGCATGGTTAACGCTGCTGAATCGTCGGATATTGACAGGGAACAGGTTGAAAGATGGGCTGCGAAGGAAAAGTTTGGCGAAAGGATACTCAAATTGAAATCTGGAAAAGAGTTGACCTTAAAAGGTGAAGGTTTGGCATGTAGTCTTAAGCTACACTTTCCAGATGGCACCACACGGGTGTACTGGCAGGGATCTATGGAAAACTGTCATAGCCTCGCAGCCAATCCGGACAAACAATACGTGGCCTTTATTGCTGAACAAACCGGCCTGATTGTGCTTCGACTTGCGGAACCAGTAAAATGACTCCGGGAACAGGCAATGATTAAAAGTAATGTAACAATAAGATCACATGACTTGTGTCTTTGCGGTAGGCTCTTCTTACTACAGCGTCCCTGACGTTCCTTACGAGAGGACTTCCTTCCCTTTTCTGTACTGGCACCTACACCAAAACGGGGACAGGGGGGCTGGGGACGTTGCCAATCCCCGTTTTATCTATATTCTCTGCTTTCCCTACTCAACTTCAACCTTGTCTTCCACTCAGCCTCAACCTTATCTCTCTTGTCTCCCCTGCATCTGGCATGATACAGTAAATGGCAGATCAGGATATAAACACCACAGAATAAGTATTGGGAATGATGTCAATTCGAAAATAGAAAAGGGGGTTAATTTTTGAAAAAAATACTGAAACAGCCGGTGGGGATCGCCGGGCTCCTGGCGCTGGCATTCGGTCTACTTGTAGGTTCCAACTACGACCCATCCATCTATGCAAAGAAAGACACCTATGGCATTGCCGACCCGCATCAGGCAGGAAAAATCATGGCTGAGAATACGCAGAAAGAACAGGAACAGCAGACGGAGGTGATCATGATATGGGGAAGCATAGGGTTCGGACTGCTGATGCTGGGAAATGCCGCATGGAAGGTCTCCCGGCCGGAAGAGGAAACAGATGAGAATTCGTCGGACCCGAATGGGCCCATCGAGCCGGAGTAGAGAATGAGAAACATGCTTCACGTTTGTGTGGTTGACAATCCTGACGACGGCAGGATGCCGGCATCAGCCAGGAGCAGTATGAACTCAGGGATATTCAGGCACATAGCCGCAGTGTTACTCTTGCTGATGGTTTGCGTGCCCCTGTCTGCAGCATCCAGAATGGATCGCTACAAACAGGTGATTCGGAAAACAGCGGAGGATTTCAATATTCAGGAAACAGTGAAAGTGACCGGTTCAGAAACAGACGGTTTTTATTCATTGGAAATCCAACACCCGTTGATACCCGGGAAGAGCATCTTTGACAAATCCGTGACCTTCACCCTCACTGCGTTTCCAGACAAGAAAACCAGGAAAGCCTTTTTCTCCGCTCTCAAGAAATTTGGCAAGATGGCACAGGATGTACTGGTAGACGACGTTCCACCCACAGTACATAAGACAATCCGAATTCTTAACGGAGTGAGAGTAGAGGAATCGGATTCTCCTCCCTATACATATAATACACCCGGGATGTCGGGGACCTTCCCCCGGACCCGTGGAATGCGGGTGGATATCGCGCCGCTGATTTCGTTTTCCGTTACCACCATGGGCGGGCCGAACCCGGAGCCCTATATGGCTCAGTTCCTTAAAAACCTGAAAGAAGCGGGATTGCTGGGACCCATTGAAGAAGGCGTTTCTTTCCGGGTCCTTGTGGAAAAAGACGGATACGTTCCAACCAGCCGTGTGGTGGATACAGGGGGCATTTCCCCGTCCTCCATCACGGTCAGCGGACAGGTACGGGATGTTCAGGGCCTGCCGGTTCAGGGG
Source organism: uncultured bacterium (assembly GCA_965546895.1). Taxonomy (GTDB): domain Bacteria; phylum Acidobacteriota; class Holophagae; order Thermotomaculales; family Thermotomaculaceae; genus UM-FILTER-49-7. The sequence goes on along the minus strand of CBEUWV010000092.1, from coordinate 2,938 downwards.
GCAGCTGTCACGATTGCTTCCCTGAAAGAAACCGGGATGACAGACGCGGACGGCCATTTCCGGCTGTCTGTCGAGACCAAAGGCAAAAAGCCCTTTTCCACGTCTTTGGCACTGACGCTGGAAACATCTACATCCGGCATGGCGATCTCCTTTGAGAACGAGACCCCACTTCCGGCTCCCGGAGACTCCACAATCAAGATTATGGCGAGAGACAAGAAAGGAACTCCAGTAAAAAGGGGACGCGTAACACTCACGTGGACGGTGCCGGATTTTGTTACGGCAACGATTACCTCAGGACAATTGGATAAGGACGGCATGCTCATGGTCCCGGTACATGTACAAATTCCGTCGGATCTCGGGTATCTGCCCCCGGAGCCGTCTTCTCTAAAGATCAAACTGAAGGTTGAAGTGACACCTGAAGGCGGCGGAGAGCCCGGTTCCGCTGTCCTGGAAGTGCCATTGAATCTATCCATGATCATTGGCACCACGGTTGGACCGGATTTCAAGCCGAGAGCCGAGAATAACCCGCCCCGGCTGTTTCAAATGAGTCCGTCTTTCATGGCCGGAAGGTGGAAGGATCATGCCGGGGCGTTTCGCGTTCTGGTCCATCCCCTTCATCCGGTGAAGCATAAGGCCCCGAAAGAGTGGTGGCTGGCATGGAGCGATGAAGACCGATTGCCCTTGGAACTTCCGGTGCCGGAAGCGCCGCAGCCGGGGAATATTGTTGATGTGGGCCTGGTGGATGTCCTAACCCCGGACGAGCACGTAAGCAGGCTGCGGGAGGTGGCGGCGGAGTTCTTTGCCGCCATGCCATTGACGCCGTCCGAACAGTCGGGCATCCAGAGCGCCCTTCGCCGAATAGTCTTTGTGGATGGAGGAGTGAGCGAGGTTCCGTATTTTACAGACAACTTCACCAACGATACCGGCGTCATTCACATTCCGGGAAATTCAAAGGAATACTGGAGTCGCAATCTGCATGTGGAAAATGATGCGGCCTACGAGATTATTCCGCACGAGTTGGGTCACTTTACCCACCATCATCTGGTGGAACGGTTCAGTTACATCAATATGTGCTACAACAAGCTGTCCACCGGCAGTCACACAACCTGGAGCACAGAACCCGGTCAGGGGCCGATGAAATTGGCATACATTTCTTTTTCCGAAAACACAGCGGATTTTTTCGCGGTTCTGTTCAAAAAGTTCTGGGCAGCCCGCCATCCTGAAATCAAGAATTCCCTCTATTTTAAGCGACCCGGCTACCATCCGGAATTTGAGAATGATAAAAAAGCGATGGAAGTTGTGGCAAGTATGGAACCGGGCTACATGGTGGAGGGTGTCCAGACGCTATTTCTCCTTGTCTTTTATGGAAATGCATCTCAAACGCGGCCCTCAAGCGTGTTCAGTGATTATCTGAATACCATGCTCCTTTACATGGATCGGCCCCATGGCTGGCTGGGGGGGCTGGTAAACCGCCCCGCCCGGACTATTTACCAGTGGGTGGAAACCAAACGGCGTCTACCCGGTGCCTTCGGCCCTGCAGACCCAATGACAGTAGCCACCAGATACCGGTTAATCCCCGGTGCTCCTCCGGCCCCTACCGCGACCCTTGCCTATGGTGAAAAGGCCGGGCGCCTGCAAATTGACCGGAAGGAAGTGGATTTCAAAAGATTCCCGGTCGCGGCAGTCCCCTTTGGGAGTAAACTCACTGTGCCATCTGGAACCATCAGTTTGGATTTGTCTGACATGGATACACGCCGGACAATCACCCTGAGGGCCCCTGCCGAGGTTGTGCTGGAATCCAGAACAGAGCTGAAAGTCCTGAGGGGACTGGTCGGGGCGGATTTTCCTGTCACGTTGAACACTCCAGGCGGAAATGTAACACCGATGGGAACAGTTGTGCAGGTCTACGTGGACAAAAACGGTTCAACAAAGGTGGACACACTGGAAGGTAATGTCCGGGTGCTGTCTTCCAGCGGCGCCGTAAAAATGCTGAAAGCTGGGCAATCCATCACAATGGGTCAGTCCGGGACACTTACAGCCATTTCCTCCTGTCAGCCGGTGGAGATTTTAAGTAAATTGTTGCCGAAAGTGACGTTGCCGCCGATTCCGGCAAAAAAACCGGCTGAAACAGGCCTGAGTAGAAACTGGCAACAGCGTCTTTCTTCGTTTCCCTGGTGGGCGCTGCTTGGAGGTGTCCTTCTTATTTTCATAGCAATTGCCACCCTGATGTGGCTGGTTCGCCGGCTGCTGGCGGCAGTGCTTATTGCTCCCCTTGTCGCAGCGGGTGTACTTGTAATCGGACAGTTGATTATGAAGCCGACGGGGAACACAAGCTTTTCTTTCGGCACGCTTTTTGTTTCGCCATGGTCTGCCTGGAATATCAATGCTGACTGGCTCCCGGTGGCAGCCTGGCTGGTGGGCAGCCTCATTGCGGGATTTATCATGCGCGGATGGTTTCGGGGTTTTATGGCCGGCTTGCTGTTACCTTTAATTCCGTGGATTCTCTTTCACCTCCCTTCCGGCACGGCAATGCCTGTGGATTGGCAGACAGTACTGGCTCTGGGACAGCAAATGCTGAGAAATGCTGGAGTTGACCTCCTCGCTCTGCTGGCTACTGCCGGATTGGGCGGCTTCATTGGCGGGCTGCTGATTCCAGTGAAACGGCGGGGCACACATCCGGTTCCAGGGCCGCATCCCCGACGACGTCCCTCTTACAATGATTATGACGGTGACTGGGATTCTGCTTATAGCCATACAGCCGAAAATGATGACTTCTTTGACAATGACAGCGCGGACGATGGTGGTAATGACGAATAGTTGCTCCACTTTCGCACCCTTAGCCTGAGAAACTGGGAAAAGAAATTTACCGCAGAGACGCAGAGAGGGAAGAGGACGCTGAGGAAGAAAGGGAGGAGCAGAAAGGGAATTTAACACAAGG
>CBEUWV010000091.1:0-7372 GCA_965546895.1 uncultured bacterium | reverse complement strand
GTGCACAGCTTTTTCCAGATTGCCTCGCCTTCTCTCCAATTCGCCAAGGTTAAAGTATCCCAGCGCATATGAAGGATTGAAGGCGATGGCTGTATTGAAATAATAGCCGGCATCGTCGTAATTTCCTTGCAGGAAGTGTGCGTAGCCGATTAGATTCAGGGCTTCAGCTCGGATTTCCTTGTCATCTTCAAACAGAAAAAGCTTTTTGATTTCTGCAATTGCAATGTCATAGTCCCCCCGGCTCATGAAAAATTCCGCCATCAAAAAATATGACCCCCAATCTCTGGGATTGATTGAACGTGCCCGGGCAAAGCTCTGAATCCCCCCGAGGACATTATTGTGGCCAAGATGATACTCTCCCAGAAGGTGCCAGGCCGCAACAAAACAAGGTTCAATTCTCAGAGCTTCCGTAATTTTGGCAACTCCTTTGCCCTCTTCACCAAGATCAAGATAGCATTTTCCAACCATTCTCATGGAACGGCAATTCTTGAGGTTCAGCTTGATTGATTCTCCGAAACTTTGAAGAGCATCTGCAGTTTTCCCCATCGCATGAAAAATATATCCTTTTATTTCATGGCAGGTATCATCCTCTCCATCTCCCGCTATTGCCTGATCCACTAAATTAAGTGCAAGGGAATCCTTTTCAAGAAAATAATTTATCAATGCCAAATTTCGGAGCAGTCCGGTTTCTACCTTTCCGGCTTCATTGGCGGATTCAAATAATCCATCCAATTCTGCTTTGATATTTTCCAGCTCACCATAGTTTTTGAACCCGGAAGCCAGAATCAATTCATACCAGCCAGCCCAGTTCAATCTGCTTTTTTCTATGCAACGCCGGGCGCTTTCAATGGCACGGTCATAGTACGACCGGTAGTTGTATTCCTTCGCAAGACGGGAAAGGTTTTCAGATGTAGGTTCCTTTTCAATAAGTTCCAGTAGTTTTTTAAATTCTTCCTGACTGAAAAACAAATCACTCATGCGTTGCCTCTTCTCTTTCTTTGTGTCTAATTAAATGATACAGCTTTTCTAAATTTTTTCCAATGTAAATTGATCATTCGTGTAAATACAGATTCCGGAAGCAATTACCATGGCCTTTGTCGCCAGTTTTGCGGGATCCAGTTTTGTGTTTTCCACCAGGGCTTTTGCCGCCGCAAAAGCATAGGGTCCCCCCGAACCGATCGCCAGCACCGGTTCATCCGGATCAATCACATCGCCAGCTCCAGACAAGAGGAAAACTCTGTCCTTATCGGCTGCGATCATCATCGCTTCAAGCCGTCTCAGGTATTTGTCTGTTCGCCAGTCCTTTGCCATTTCTACAACTGCCCGTTCAAGATTTCCAGAGTATTGCTCCAATTTTCCCTCAAGCCGTGTGAAAAGGGTGAATGCATCCGCTGTCGAACCGGCAAATCCGACAATCACTCGATTGTTGAAAATCCGTCTGATTTTGGAAGCCCGATGTTTCATCACGGTATTTCCCAAGGTCACCTGTCCATCACCGATCAGTATGGTTTCCTTCTCACCTCTTACGCATAAAATAGTTGTTCCCTTAAACATCAGTCCTCCTGTTTGTATCGAAACAGAAAAAAAGCCAGTTCTTTAACATTCCTGGGCATTTCCATGTCTTTCAATTCATTCACTGAGACCCACGTTACGCGATCTTTGTACCTGTCTGAAATTCGATCCGAGTCCCCTGCAACTTCACCCATCAAAACAAAATCAACATGCTTGTGGTGGCGGTCAATATACTCGATCTGTACCCGGATCGGCTCCGGCATTCGAACTGTGCGGCTGTCCAGAACCATAGGCGATCCGGGTCTGAAATCCATAACCTCTATCTCCATACCGGTTTCTTCACGGACTTCACGGACGGCAGCCTCCAGTGGATTTTCTCCCTGTTCTACATGACCGCCAGGTGGAAGAAATTGCCCCGCAAATGGGGGCTTTTCCCGCTTGACAAACAGAAGGGACGTGTAGTCTGAATTAAAGACAAAAACATTCACTGCATATTCGTATCGCATTACCTACGTTGCTCTTCCTGTTCCTTCAGGCTCCTCAGCAAAGCCTCAACCCTGGCTGTAATTTTCCGGGGCGATTCTTTCAATCGTTCGCCGGTTCTACGAACCTTTATTTCTCCAGCACCCTCCTTCAGGCCTCTTTTCCCAACTATAACCTGAATAGGTAATCCCACAAGGTCCGCATCCTTGAATTTAAATCCCGCTCGCACATCTCGGTCATCATACAGAACTTCCAGTCCAGCACTCCGCAAATCTTCATAGAGTGTCTGTGCTGCTTCGTTCACTGAATCATCTTGAATGTCCAGATTCAAGAGCATCACATCAAAGGGAGCTATGTTTACCGGCCACACGATTCCGTTTTCATCATTGTTCTGCTCTATTGCTGCTGCCGCTGTCCGTCCAACTCCAATGCCATAACAACCCATCACGGCGGGCTTTTCCTGCCCATTTTCGTCCAGAAAAGAACAGTTCATGGATTTGGAATATTTTTCTCCAAGCCTGAAAACCTGCCCCACTTCAATTCCCTTAAATTGCTCGTATTTACCCTCTTCGCATCTGGGACATCTCTCTCCTTTTTCAGCCAGTCTGAAATCGCCGTATTCGGTCACAACAAAATCTCTGCCAGGATTTACATTCACCCAGTGCTTATCCTTTTCGTTTGCGCCTGTCACCGCATTTTCCATTTCTTTGATCGCAGCATCCGCAAGAATTCGGATCTTCAGACCCACCGGTCCGGAAAAACCGGATGGGCCGCCTGTGGAAGCCTGAATCAGATCTTCGTCCGCCAGTTCCATTGCACTCAGGCCCAGGAAATTTCTCACCTTAGTTTCATTTACCTCATGATCTCCCCGAACCAGAACGGCTACCGAACTCCCATCCTGGGTACTGAAAATCATTGTTTTAATAAGTTTATCAGGCTTAACAGATAGAAACCCCGCCACTTCTTCCACACTCTTTTTTCCCGGTGTCTTCTTCTTTTCCATATTTTTTAGCTCAGCATGTTCAACGTGTTCCGGCATCCGACATTCTGCCTTCTCAATATTAGCTGTATATTCACAATGACTGCAGCTCAGCACGGTGTCTTCTCCAGTATCTGCCAGAACATGAAACTCATGGGTAAAACTCCCGCCAATCGCCCCGGAATCCGCTTCAACCGCACGGAATTTTAAACCGCAGCGGTGGAAAATTCTTGCGTACGCGTGATACATGGACCAATATGATTTTTCACTGCTTTTTTCGTCCACATCAAATGAATACGCATCCTTCATAATGAATTCGCGCCCTCTCATCAACCCGTAACGCGGACGGATTTCATCCCTGAATTTTGTCTGAATCTGGTAAAGATTCAACGGCAATTGCCGGTATGATTTCAATTCCCGTCTAACCACATCCGTAATCACTTCCTCATGTGTGGGCCCCATACAGAAATCTGCGCCTTTTCGGTCTTTGAACCGAAGCAGTTCTTTCCCGTAAAAGTCCCACCGCTTACTTTCTTTCCAGATTTCTGCCGGCTGCACTGCGGGCATCAGCAATTCAATACAATTTTCCCGATTCAATTCTTCACGGATGATGGCCTCAATTTTACGGATAACTCTGTAGCCAATTGGCATATATGTATAGATTCCAGCGGCTATTTTCTTAATCATGCAGGAACGCAACATTAACTGGTGGCTTACCGTTTCAGCTTCTCTCGGAACTTCTTTCAACGTGTTCAACAGATACCTGGACATTCTCATTCTAAACCCTCACGTACTTAAATTAATTTTTCGATAATCCTCAGCTTCGATACGTACCTCTCTGCACATTTCGAACAGCCGGGACCGCATTCGAGCGCCCACTCGTTCGCTGAGCGATTCTTCATCCATTCTGCCTCTTCCATCCAGATAATTTGTCGTGATAATCACAGGAAGCAGGCGGTTATACCGATAATTGAGAATGTAAGAAAATTGGCTGTCAGCCCATTCAGTCGGGCGCTCAGCGCCCAGATCATCAATTATCAGCAGCCTTGCATTCAAAACAGGCGCCAATATGCCAAACTCGTTAACTTTCGAATCCGGACTGTAACTGGAACGGATATCCTGGAGTAATTCCCTGAAATCCCGGAACAGTATCCCATGCTCATTCCGGCTTATCAAGGTATTCAAAGCGGCCGCAGCAAGGTGTGTTTTCCCGGTTCCCGCAGGTCCGGAAATTAACAGGCCAGTATTTACAGCTGGAAATTTTCCGGCAAAATCTCTTACCACCGTACGCGCCGCCATCAAAGTGGGATTCTTCCTTCCACCACCGGGGTTCACCTGAAAGTTCTCGAAAGTACATGGGCAGTACCGTTCTGGAAGTCCACTTTCAGCGCGATTTTCACGGAGAGAATTTGTGCAGCTGCATGGACGCACATAGGAATATTGCCCCTTAACTACCACCTGCCAGCCACTTCCACCGCATTTGGAGCACTTTGCATTACTCATCAGACTCAGGTAGCGGCATTTCTTCCAGGTCAGCATCTTCTGTGGATTGTGCCCCGTTCCAACCGGCCGCAATTTTGTCAAGAGTCTGCAGTACCGTTGTGAGAAAAGAAAGAAGCTCGCCTGCCATATTCGGAACTTCTTCAAGCAACCCGAGGTTGTCTTTGAGTTTGTTCAACCGGGGAACATCTCCCAGAACCAAGTTTTCAGCCTTTTCCACCTCATCCCGAAAACCGCTCACTTCCAGCATTAGCGAATCAAGTTGCTTTAGTCCTTCTTCACCGTCCAGTTCCCGCATTAAGACGGCGAACTCCAGGGCTGCTGATGCAAGTTTCTCATTGGGCGCATCAGAATCAAGCATTTCGTTTAACGAGGATACCATTTCCATCCTGGTTCTCTGCGATTCTCTGACGCGCCCCAGAGCGTGCAGAACCTCACCCGATCGCTCAAGCAACCAACCCCGGCTATTTTTTGTGTAGCTGCTCAGAATCTCCTGCTGAGAAATCAAATGCCTGACACTATCGGCCAAACCATAAATCTTTTCTCTCAATTCACTGATCAGATCTGTGGGCTTTACCTTGCCAAGATTTTCAAAATACTCAGTCTGAGAAAGGGTTTCCTGAACATGCAAACTCTCATTTCTCAACAAGTCTAACTCATAGCGAATCAGCTCCAGGTCACCCTGTACCTTTCCGAACTGCAGTATCAGCTCCCGGAAATTAAGTTCTCCCAGCAAACGATTCAGTTCTTCCAGCCGGGTCACTGTCTGGACCACATCAACTTTCATCTCCTTGCTCTCGTTTTCTACTTCTTTTTCAGCGGCATCTGAAGATACAATGCGGGTTCTTCCGGAAAGATCTGCCTCCAGAATATACTCATCACTGATTTCATCCTGTCCACTGCTTAAATCTGCTTTTTCATTTACCAGACCATTGCCATCGTGGGCAATGTTGTGGGCGTTTTCATCGTGATTCATACATCCTCCGCGACAGTGCGCCCCACAACAGTAATACGTCGGGAGACTATTGTCTTTATGCGCCCTTCCGGATCCAATTCTCGATTCCCCGCGTAGGGAAATAGCTCATATAGCCAAAGATACAGAAGATCATTATCCCAACCCGTACCGCAAATCCGACGAACGGCGAAGTTCCCAGAAGATCCGCCATCATCAGAAAAGTTGCGCCGGTAATCGATATCGAAGAAAGGAAAACCTTGTACCGGGTCGCACGGCTCTTCCCTCGACCCGCCATAAAATTCAAAGACAAAATAGCAACTACCGTGGGAAGGTACAACACATATTTGGCAAAATTCGCCACCTTCTCACTGGCCATTTCCCACTCAGAAAGCCAGTAACTGACCTCAATGCGTTTCGCGCCTGCCCTGACGTCAAAGATCCACCATACAATACATACAACAAAAAATAAAAGGATAAGAATATTTACGACATTCTTATTCTTGATATAGAAATACAGAACAAAAAACATAATGGCAGGTGCCACCATGACTCCGAAAAAGTTGTCAACGTAAAAGAAAAGTTGATCCAGACGGTACGCCTTGAAATAAGCGGCCAGGGTGCGAGCGGCAACGGAACCATATACACCGCCGAACATAAACCAGATCATTGCAAAGGATATTGCGGGGGTACGGGCTCTGCCTTTCGCCTTCTGGCGAATAACCTTAACGCCCACAATTAAGCTGATGAAAAACACAAGGAAACTGATAAGTGCGTTAACCAATAATCCATTACCCGGATTCATTTCCATAACTTCCTCCTACGCTCGAAATTTATTCGAAAAAATCATCCAGAAGGCCTTCATCCTCTTTCTTTGCGGGTGTCCCGGAAATGGGCTTGCAGATTAACTGATCTCCCTTTTTGACCCGGAGTTTCTGAGCAGCAGCTTCCGTAAAAAGAATCCTGTCCCCAAGGTCTTTCCTGCTTCCAAGCGACAACACCCCAATCCTGCCCTGCTGCGTCCGAACCTGAACATATTTCAGCTTCTTCTCGGAAATCAGTTCTGCCTTCCACTCCTCGTAAAGGGTACGATCCACGTAGGCCACATCATCCGTCTTCAAAAAACCGGTTAATTCATCATACCGGAGCAAGTGGATAATATTCAGGGGTTGAACAAAGCGTTTATCTATCAAATCCGTAAGAATTGTTAAGACCTTAAATTCCGAAAAACCACTGGCATCTACCAGATCATCCACATCCCGGGTTCCATCCAGTAGAGTCAGCAGGTGCGCGGTCTGCTCATCAAAAGAATCTTCCATCGTGTCCATTCTTGTATCAATAGTAGCCGAAAATATCATATAGTTTTTGGGCACCGCTCTTCGGAGATTCTTGATCGTGTCCTTCTGTCTGGCTGATTCAAGAATCAGATCATGAAGGGTCTGCTTGATCAGTTGCTTTTTATGAGGCGGTGTGGCAATAAATTCAAAAGCCCCTTCAGCCTGCTGAAAAATTTCAAATGCCGCAATTTCACCGGTATTTTCGTTTGATTCCGCATTCACGACCTCACCCTCATTGAAAAAGAGCATGGCGGAAAAACTGCCTTTCTTTACCTTCAACATTCCCGTTTTCCTGTTCAGATGCAGGAGGTTCGCAATATCGCTGATGCTGATGTTTCCCAATTGTCCCTTAAGTGCCATGTACCCCACTCCATATTAAATGCTTCACGCATTTTAACACAAGTGAAAACCAACTCAAAACAAAAGATGCAAGGAAAATCCCTTCGGGATGAGTAGGAGTAGGGGGCAGAAAGTGCAAATGAAAGTGCCAGTGCGAGGCAGAAGGGAAAAAAGAAGTTTAAGTTTAAGTCTGAGTTTGAGTTAAGAATAGCAATTGGCCATTCCCTGTCTTTTCCTTTTCTTTACTTGCACACGCACTTTCACTCTCAC
>CBEUWV010000090.1:0-7379 GCA_965546895.1 uncultured bacterium | reverse complement strand
GACTCCCCTGGCAATTGTGGACAAGCGGAGGGAGCAGGCCAACGAGTCGGAAGTCATGAACGTTGTCGGAGATGTAGATGATAAAAATGTTTTGATTATTGACGACATTATTGATACCGCAGGCACGCTGGTTAAAACGGCTCATGCTCTCATGGAAAAAGGAGCTCATTCCGTCCGAACGGCTATCACCCACGGCGTATTGTCAGGCCCGGCAATGGATCGCATAAACAAATCCCATATCGAGAAGGTGTATATTACAAACACCATCCCGTTTGATAAGAAAAATGACCCGGAGGACCGGGTCCAGGTACTGTCCGTTGCCAACCTCTTTGGTGAAGCAATCAAACGGACCCATGAAGAAACGTCAATCAGTTCACTATTCATCTAATTTGGAGGAACACAATGAAAGACTATATTGAAGTAGAGCCGAGAGAGCTAACAGGAAAAGGCCCCAACAGACGGCTCAGAAAGCTGGGTTTGATCCCCGGCGTCGTATATGGCGGAGACAGGAATCCACTGTCGATTTCCATTTCAGAAAAAGAGGTCTGGCAGATGCTCCACGCTGAAACTGGTTTGAACACCGTCAGGACATTGAAACTTGCCGGTACAGACCGGCAACGAACCGTGATGATTAAAGACTACCAGATGGATCCCATCACCCGTCGTCTTCTTCACGCCGATTTTCTGAGAGTAAAACAGGATCAGGAAATTGAAGTTACGGTACCAGTTCAATTGAACGGAACTCCTTTTGGAGTCAAAACTGAAGGCGGTATGATGGATTTCATCGCTCGTGACCTGAAACTTGTCGCGAAAGTAGGCGAAATTCCTGCCATAATTGAAGTGGATGTCACTGACTTACACATTGGAGACGCAGTCCGTGTGAAGGATCTTGATATTGAAAATGTCACTTTTACTGAACCCGAAGATACCGTTATCGCAAAAGTAGATGTTATGAGAATCTCCGAGGAACCGGTTGAAGAAGCAGAGGAATTGCTGGAAGAAGGAGAACAGGAAGAAGAAGCCGCAGCAGCAGAAGAAGAAACAACGGCAGAAGAAAAATAGCATTTATGTATCTTATTGTAGGATTAGGAAATCCGGGACGGCGGTATCAATTTACCCGCCATAATCTCGGATTTCTTTTTTTGGACTACATTTGCAGGGAACTGGGTGAACCGGCAAAATTCAAGGATAAGTTAAATTTTGCTTTTATCAGGACCCGGCTTTTTGGAGAAGACGTAGTTCTTGCCAAGCCGACCACGTTTATGAACCTCAGTGGAAACGGTGTAAAAGATGCCATGAATTACTTCAAAATTGATACCGACCGGATGATTGTCTGTTACGACGACCTGGACCTCCCTGCAGGCACCCTTCGAGTTCGGGAAAGGGGAAGTTCAGGCGGTCACAAAGGACTGGCACATATTATCAATGTGCTTGCAACTGATGAATTTCTCCGCGTTCGATTCGGTATTGATTCGCCACTGAGGGGAGACCGTCCCGGAGTTGACTATGTTCTTTCCAAAATCCCCAAAGGGGAACAGGAATTGTTTGAAAACGCCCTTAAAAGCGCATATAATGCTTTCCATATACTTTTCGAGGAGCGTGACTTGAAAAAAGTAATGCAACTTTACAATAAACGAGTCTAAGGAGGATTGGAATTTTGTCTATGCAAACAATCATTTACTTGATACCGGTTGGTGGGGTGCTGGCTCTTCTATTCGCACTGTGGAAGTCAATGTGGGTAGCAAAACAGGATGAGGGGAATGACACCATGAAGGAAATTGCCGGCCATATCCGGGAAGGTGCCATGGCATTTTTGTCCCGTGAATACCGAGTACTGGCACTTTTTGTTGTCGTTATTGCCATTCTTCTGATTATTGGTAATTACAGTAACGCCGCCAGCAGCCCACTGGTTGCCCTTTCCTTCGTTGTTGGAGCTTTCTGCTCGGCACTGGCTGGTTTTTTCGGCATGAAGGTTGCCACTCTGTCCAATGTCAGAACCACAAATGGGGCAAGAAAAGATGGCCTTGTTTCCGCACTGATGGTTGCCTTTTCCGGCGGCTCTGTAATGGGCATGGCCGTGGTTGGATTGGGTGTACTTGGACTGGGTTCCCTTTTCATTGTATACCTCAAAGTGTTTCATTTTGATTTTCAGAATCTCAGCGTTTTGAATCGCATTCTCGCCGTTCTCAGTGGATTCTCTCTGGGGGCCAGCTCCATTGCACTTTTTGCACGGGTGGGTGGCGGAATTTACACCAAAGCGGCAGACGTAGGCGCTGACCTGGTGGGTAAAGTGGAAGCTGGAATTCCCGAGGATGATCCGCGAAACCCAGCTGTAATTGCGGACAATGTTGGAGACAACGTCGGGGACGTTGCAGGAATGGGTGCAGACCTGTTTGAATCCTATGTCGGCGCCATTGTCGGATCCATGGTTCTCGGAACCACCATGCAGCCTGCTCCAATCAATTTTGTAGTCATGCCACTGGCGCTCGCAGCTGTCGGTATCATCGTATCTATTCTCGGTACTTTTCTTGTAAGAACAAAAGAAGGCGGAAATCCGCAAACCGCTTTGAATATCGGAACTTTTGGAGCCGGTGTCCTCATGGCAATCGCATCCTATTTTATCATCGGTTTCTTTGCTCCCGGAAAAACGTTGCACATTTTCATTGCAGTTGTTGCCGGGCTCATTGCCGGTATCCTTATCGGGCTGATTACAGAGTATTACACATCAGAATCCAAGGGGCATGCCCGTAACATTGCCAAAGATTCTCAGACCGGTGCCGCCACAAATATCATCAGCGGCTTAGCTGTGGGTATGCGTTCTACAGCGGCTCCCATTGTTGTACTTGCGGTTGCCATTGTCGTGGCATATAAATTTGCCGGACTTTATGGCATTGCTCTCGCAGCCCTGGGTATGCTGGCCACAACGGGGATTCAGCTTGCGGTGGACGCCTATGGCCCCATCGCTGACAATGCCGGCGGTATTGCCGAAATGGCACATCTGGATCCGGAAGTTCGGGGAATTACAGACAAACTGGATGCAGTTGGAAACACCACAGCGGCGATTGGTAAAGGATTTGCCATTGGTTCCGCGGCATTGACAGCCCTGGCGCTTTTCAGTGCATTCAAACACACCGCCCATGTCGGTCCCATCAACGTGGACAACCCATACGTAATGGCTGGATTGTTCATCGGCGGCATGCTGCCCTTTCTGTTCTCGTCTTTAGCCATGCAGGCGGTTGGAGAAGCTGCTTTTGAAATGATCGAAGAAGTTCGGAGACAATTCAGAGAAATCACCGGATTGCTGGAAGGGAAAGCCAAAGCGGATTTCGCCCGATGCGTAGATATCTCAACTGCTGCCGCTATCAAGCGGATGGTATTACCCGGCCTGATTGCCATTGTCACCCCGGTTGTTTTCGGTTTCATAAACAAGGAAATGCTGGGAGGCCTGCTGGCAGGCGTTACCGTCAGCGGCGTACTGCTGGCAATTTTCATGGCCAATGCCGGCGGTGCCTGGGACAACGCGAAAAAGCACATTGAAACCGGATCGTTCGGTGGGAAAGGCTCGGATGCTCACAAGGCAGCCGTAGTGGGTGACACGGTTGGAGACCCATTTAAAGACACCGCCGGCCCGTCCCTGAACATCCTGATCAAATTAATGTCAGTGGTCGCACTTGTTATTGCGCCATTGCTCTGATATACTCTCGCAGTCCTTGGGAGCGGGAGGAACCTGCTCCCTGTTAAAGCCATAAGGAGGTTTTAGAAATGAGTTTTTATGAAACATTGATCCTCACTGTGCCTCATCTGACAGATGAAGAACAGGATCAGATTACGGCCGGCTACGTCTCCGTAATTGAGGGTCAGAAAGCAACGATCCGCAACGTGGACAAATGGGGAAAGCGTGTTCTGGCTTATCCAATCAACAAAATCACGGAAGGTGTTTACACCCTCATCGAATTCACCGGCGATGGAAAAGTCGTCACTGAACTGGACCGCAAACTTCGGATTGATGAAAACGTCTTAAGACACATTATTGTGAATCAGGACCATGACATTAAGCTGAAAAAAAGAGCAGAAGCCAACGCAGAAAAGAAACAGCGTCCCGTCAAGGTAGAAACCACAGCACCGGCAGCGGAAGCCCCTGCTGCTCCTGAAACGAAAGAGGAGGCGTAGTTATGGCTATGCAGAGACCAAGGTCCGGTAGAGGTGGAAAACGAAATTTCTACTACAAGAAGAAAAAATATTGCAAGTTCTGTGCAGGAAACATTGATGTAATTGACTATAAAGAAACGAATCTTATCAGAAATTATGTCCTGGAAGGCTCCAAGATCGCACCGAGCCGGGTAACCGGCACCTGCGCTAAACACCAGCGTAAGCTGCAAACAGCCATTAAACGTGCCCGTGTGATGGCGCTTCTGCCCTACGTATCGGAGTAATGCGGCCTGAACTGAAGTCCATTCTCCTATTGACTTCGTTTTTGTTTGTATTGAATTTTCTGGGACCGTTGGCATTATTGCTACCGGTCCCATTTATTTTCTTCTACAAACGTGTGCCGGCGTTGTATCGTGCCACTTCAGCCGGTGTCGTCGCAGTGCTTCTCCTCATAGTGGTTCGGGATCCGCTGGCCCGGTACGTTGTTCTTTTTCAATTTGCCTCATTGGTATCTCCATTTCTTCTTTTCCTCAGCATGCAGGAAAAGGGCTATACGATCGATATCAGCATCCCTTCTACACTCCTTCTTACCTTTGTACTGGTTGCAGCGGGCTCACTGGCCTACCCCCATTTCTTTCACCAGCCGATCGCTGACCAGCTCGCCGCAGTACTGAAAGAATCCGGCTTCAAGCCCACCCCCGAATTACACCAGGCGCTCACCACTTTTATCCACATTCTCCCCGGCATCATATTCCTATCGGAGGGAGTTGTGATCCTGTTAAACCTGATGATTTTTTCGAGAGTGACAAAAGAGCCACTTCAATTCCCATCCTTCCGCCTGCCGGATTCACTTATCATTGCATTTGTGGTGCTGGCCCTGTTGTTCATTTTTACTGCTATTGTCCCAGTGATTCATTCCGATGCAATCCAGTACATGGCAGCCAATACATTGATTGCCATCGCTTTTGCCTATTTTGTCCAGGGACTTGCCGTAGCTGTTTTCTTCATTGACAAAATGAAAATCCCGTCCCTGCTGCGTCTTGTCTTCTTTATCTTCATCTTTGTCCAGCCGGGACCATTCATCGTCACGGCGCTGGGGTTCGCAGATATCTGGCTTGAATTTCGAAAACGTTCCTTTATAATCAATAAAAAGTAAAGGAGTGGACCGCTTGTACAAAGACAAAACCATTACCGTCGTCATCCCCTGCCTCAACGAAGAAGAGGCCATCGGGAAAGTCCTGGATGATGTTCCGGATTTTGTAGAAAATGTTATCGTAGTGGATAACAACTCCACCGACCGCACACCGGACATTGCAAGACAGCGGGGTGCAACGGTTATTCAGGAAACGGTTCGTGGATACGGCCGGGCATACAAAACCGGCTTCACCAAAGCCACCGGGGACATCATCGTCACACTGGACGGGGACCATTCCTACCCGGTCCATGACCTGAAACGGGTTCTGGATATCTTCTTCCAGTACGATGTGGACTTTCTTTCCTGCTGCCGATTTCCTGTCATGGATGCCGATGCCATGTCATTCAAGCACTGGATCGGCAATCAGGTACTCTCACTGGTCATGTCTGTGTTGTACAAAACGCCCATTGAAGACTCCCAGTCCGGAATGTGGGTATTTTACCGGGACATTCTGGACAAAATCAAACTCAGAAGCGATGGTATGCCACTCTCAGAAGAAATAAAAATCGAAGCCATTCGAAACAGGGACATCCGGTTTAAAGAAGAGCACATTAAATACTCCGCACGTAGTGGTGAAATCAAGCTCCGGCCCTGGCGGGACGGCATGCGAAACCTTCTGTTCCTCTTTCGAAAACGGCTGTTTCCCTGATAAAGCGGGGAATACAATGGCAACTGTCAGTGTCATCATTGCCAACTACAATGGCCTCCATTTCCTGAAAGACTGCCTGGAATCTCTCTCAAAGCAAACCTATCCTGACTTTGAAGTCATCGTCGTAGACAACGGGTCCGCCGACAGTTCCGCACACTGGCTCAATGCAGCCCCCTACTCCTTCGTGAAACCAGTACTACTGGAACAGAATTCCGGCTTCGGCATTGCCAATAACCGAGGTTTTGAAATCGCAACCGGAACAATCATTGTCCTCTTGAATAACGACACCATTTTGCCGGAAAACTTCCTGGAAAAATTGATTGAACCGCTGGGAAAAAAAGACGTGGACATGGTAGCCCCCCTCATCGTCTATAAGGACCGGCCGGACGTTGTAGACAAAGCAGGCGGCCACCTATTTTACCCGGATGGTCTGAACCGGGGCCGGGGCTGCGGCGAAAAGCTCACACCCCACTACCGGAAAGCCGGGGATTGCTTTTATCCGGACGGCTGCGCAGGAGCATTTCGAAGGGAGCTCATTGAAAAAGCCGGATTCTTTGACGAAGATTTCTTCCTGTATGGCGAAGACACGGATCTGGGCCTCCGATACAGGCGCACCGGCGCCAAGTGCGAATTCCAGCCTGCAGCCGTGGTTCATCACGTTCATTCCGGAACCGCCGGGAAATACAGCCCGGATAAGGCCTATTACGTAGAGCGAAACAGATGGTACGTCCTGATAAAAAACCTGCCCTGGTTCTGGATTCTCGTTTCCCCTATGTTTACTTTTATTCGTTATTTCTTCCAGGCCATTGCCACTCTCGCGGGGAAAGGCTCACCCGGCCGCTTCGCTGAAGGCCATTCGCGGCTGGCACTGCTGAAAACGGTCTATCGCGCCAACCGGGACGGAATCAAAGCAATCCCCACTCTGCTCAAAAAACGTAAACAATTGAAACCCCTGTTCGCAGTTGGCGGGTTCGCATTTTCCCGGCTGATTCTCAAATACTTCTTGTCCCCGATACAAATAGCGTTCAGAGATTGAGAATAAGTTTGAGTTTAAGTTTAAGTCTAAGTTTAAGTTAAGATACAGAAAGAGAAAAGGGAATCACGGCCTGCGGCCGAATGATAAATGTTAAGTGTTGATGTTAAATGAAAGAAAATTGAAGAAAATCAGGGAATTGACCATTCCCTGCCTTTTTGTCACTCATCACCCATCACTCTTCTCTTCCCCCTCCCTTTCCGATCAGAACACAGAGAACTGAAAACAGTACACTTCTTCTTCCCTCTTAGAAAGCAGGTACAGGCACCGCAGACGTTGCCAGTCCCTGTTTTCCTGTGCCTTGGTGAGATGAGTAGGAGTAAGAAAAATCAGGGAGTTGGCTCATTCCCTGC
>CBEUWV010000089.1:0-7409 GCA_965546895.1 uncultured bacterium | reverse complement strand
AGTGCCGGGCCAGCTGCCGAATTTTTCTCCATCATCTGCATACACGACGATGGCTTCATCGTCAGATTTGTTGAGAAATGTCTTTAGATAGGCAATTACTTTTTCCGGTTCTGAAAAGGGGATCAGATAGCGGAGGTCCTCGTTAATGGGGAAAAGAGTAACGGCCTTTCCCCGATCTTCTGCGGTGTAGTATCCACCTGGGACCCCCTCAAATCCGCCGTAGTTGAAATGGGTGTGATCCACCAGAGTGTAGCGCACTCCTGCGTCTGCAAGGCACTCCACCAGTCCCTGTTCCCACACCCGCTCAGCCAGCCAGAAACCGCTGCTGTCCGCACCGAAGCGTTTCAGCAGGTACTGTTGCATCAAGCGAATCTGGGCAATGCGATCCTTTGTGGGCAAAAGAGTGAGGATGGGCTCGTAAAACGCGCCCCCCACCATTTCAGCCTGACCTCGCTCCACCATTGCCGCAATCCTGTCCAGATAATCCGGATGGTGGTCATCCAGCCATTCCAGTAGCGGCCCACTGTAATGAAGAGAAACCGGTATTTCCGGCATGTTCTCAAAAACATTCAGGAAAGGGGCATAGCTTTGGCGGTATACATCTTCAAAGACAAAATCAAGGTTTCCCACCGGTTGATGGGAATGCAGGCAAATGACAAACTTAACTTTTAGTGCCAACTCCCGTCTCCATCTCCGTCCACAAAGATCGGGTTGGTGAATGCAATGGGTTGGGTGTTCGGGTACACCTTTGAAAAATTACCACCGGGAAGTACCCCGGATGCGATATCTGCCAGAGACGCCCCGCATTCCACAACAATGTAGCTGTCCACGGATGGGACCTGTACCTGTACAGATCCTGAAAATCTCGTTGCACCGGTCACAGTGGACAAATCTATTGTCTGTACAACTGAACCATCCACGATAATCCTGAGTTCGTGAACCGGAATCCAATCCGGTGCCTGAATTTTAACATTCAGGGTAACTTCTCCTCCGCTGCCAGCCACAGTGTCACCTGGCAGGCTCTCTCCAGATGTCACATCCAGGAAGGGGCCAGTTGAGACAAAACTGTGTCCGGCCGTAAATTCTTGAATAAAAGTGTCTTCGTCATATAAATCCGTCCCATAATGGACCCAGGTTCGGGGACTGCCGACAAATTCAGGGGCATTCACCAGATAACCGCTGCCACCACATCCGATCAGGGCACGGCCCTCTCGAAGAATATTGAACCAGTCTTCCCGAACCATCAAATAGCGGCTATAGTCATTTCCTGCAAGAACTTCCATCATCCCGAAGTCCCCGTTGGTTGTACCTGTACCGAGCTCGGAGGTTTTGCTGAAATATGGATCACTGAGAGTTGCCGGTACCGGCATATCCATCGAAGTGAACAAACCGGATACAATCCCATTGGGCAAAGGATTATCCGCCCTTGGATTCGTTAAGATGGCATGGACGTCTTTGTCCTCACGGTTCTGGATATTGTCCAGGACCGTTGCAAAATGACGATTTCCAGTTTCACCCACACCGAACCCCTTCTCACCCTTTTCCCTTTTGATTGGGAACACTGTAAATTCACCAAAGCCCTTTGAAAGGAGAGAATCCGGAACGAAGTTCTTGATTGTTGCGCCTGGAATCACATGAACACTGTTGGAGTCTATGGTAATTTTGTCGCCTGTTTCAATCCGGTATTTCAATTCCATATCATCGGCATATTTTTCATAGTCGTTTACCTGATCAATGTCGGCTGCAAAGATTACGTCCAGACCCTCCGAGAAAACAGCCATCATCCGATTCGTTCTGGATACGGAGCAATTATAACTCCCGGCTGATTTGACAACCGGATCACATGAAAGGTAGGAGCCGGGATCTACAATCCTGTCCAGGGTGACATCCAGGGTCTCCGGAGTGGTCGTAATGGTTGTGGAGCCCTCATCATCCGTAGTTGAAGAAACTGATTCGGTCTCTTCTGCCAGAGCATACAGGGGACCATGGGAAAACAGCAAATGATGGCTTCCGCTTAAGAACCTGATTTTTCTGTCTCCGTAGTAGAGAAAAAAGTGATCGAGCGATCCAGTCTCTCCCTGTTCCTCATCCCCGAAGTACACCCTGGCATCGGGATCATCCGGAATTACAGTGACTCGAGAGGGTATCAGGTTACTGTCTGCATCTCTTGAAAATGTTTCAACACTTCCGGTGTCCTTCTGCTCAATTAGCACATTACCAACCGAGGTCGTTTTCGAAGGTAACACATCAATGGAATAGTTCGTAACTGTTTCATCTCCTTCTACATCGGGATCCCCCGGGTCAACAACCTGATATTGGCTGAACAGAAAATTCCCGATTCCATTCCCCCGAATGCTGATCTGGTAGCGGCCTGGCGGCACCATCAGAGAAAAAGAACCCGAATTAAAGGTACGGAAGGCTGCATAGGGCACCGGGATGGGAGAATTCGAAATATTAGTTCCATCAAAGTATAACCCCGGGACCAGTTGTTCAGCAGTTACAATAAGTCCACTTGAATTGGTCGAGTTAAAAATATATCCACTTAATCCTCCAAGCTCACTGAATAGATTACGGGAATTTTCCGGCGCATTTTCCAGTTTTTCAATTGCATAACGAGCCCCGGAGTACTGAGTATTTGAATTTCTGGAAACAACGTGGCGTACAAAAGTTACAGATTCTCCCGCTGCCAGTGTATCCCCGGCATGAGACGGTTTGCTGACGGTCAGGAATTGTCCGCCTGATCGCATATACGCCCGATTGCCACCATCAAAGGTCACCTCAACCACACCATCATCCGGTGAGTAAATCGCCAGAGAATCGTACGGGGCAGAATGCACCGCAAATGAGGCAAAGGGGACATACACTGGAGTTGTAACCCCTTCAGCCGGACAGTATCCAAGTCCCGGAGCCCCGATGTACGGTTTCAGGTTATTTCCCCCAAGGAACACATAGTCACCCACGGTTCGAATTGGTGCTGCTGTGGACCCACTGTTTGAGACTGTGGTAGTGACGGTAAAATCCTCATCATTTCTCTGAATGCTGTAGACAGTTTCAACCGGTAGCCCCATGGCCAGTTTTGTGTCCGGATCCACCGTGACACCGGCAGCTTGGAGGCTGCCGTCTCTGTCCATCACGTATCCGGTCAGTTTCAGGGAAGAAGAGTCCTCCGTCAACGTTTCCACCTTTATAGATGTGTATGCTACAGGCGTTCCGAGATCGGCGTTCACAACTTGAAAAATCTGGTTGATATTGTCGTTGTCATGGCTGTTCCGGTTCCCCAGGCTGTCTACAACAATATTGGTAATATCAATTATGGACCCGCCGGTCGGGGCCAGAAAATTCTGTTTTCTTTCTCCTACTGTTCCCCCATCTACAACAATGTCGAACCGATTGTTGCTGATATAAAAATCTCCGCTGGACGCCATGGTTTTCGGGCTGTCACCGATGAAATTATTTGCATTGTTGTCATCCACCCGGGAAATTTCACTGGCAGGCGCTTGAATCCCTGTGGAGTGATAGCATCCTGAAAAGAAAACAGGCACAAACAGTAATATTACGGGAATTATTTTTCTCATTGAAGTGTTTTTCCTCCGTTTTCGCCCGCAGGCAATGTTGATACCATTCATCTGAGGTATAGTGCGAAAATCAGCCATGCCAGAACAACTACGAGCCCTGTGGCATGTTCAGAATTATGGAAAATCTGTCTGAACTCCCAGGCATCCCCACTGTTGGGATAAGGGACCAGCCGGGGAATGATACTGCGTACCTTCGAAAGATAATCCTCGTAAGGGGCCCCAAACAGTTCTTTCAATCTTGTAGTTTCCACTTTGATTTTATGGGGAAGGTAAAAGCCAAAAAAGCCCAACAGGACCACAGCCAGAAGGACCCAGTTTCGCCCCGCAACAGACAATCCCGTAAAAATTAGAAGTGAGCCAAGATAAAGAGGATCCCGAATAAACGCATAGGGCCCCGCCACTACCAGTTCTAGGTTTTTCATCAGGTACCCGGCTGCCCAGAGACGAATCAATTCGCCCGAAACTACCAGCAATCCCCCGATGAGAAAAGTAAGCAGCGTGGGTCTGGCAAGGTAATAGAGCAAAATTACAATAACAAGCAGCGTCATGTTTCGCCATGTCGGCTTCTTAATCCAGTTTTTCTTTACAATGGGAATGTCTTTTGTGTCCGGACTCATGGAGCCTCCCTTCACGATTTATGCAGAAGGGATTATAGCACAGCCAGCCCCGATGACCAGCCTGTAAACTGATTTTCCCGTCAATAAATCCGGTCGTTCAGATATGGATCGAAATACCGGCTGCCATATGGAAAGCTTCCATCAGAGATTCACTGACTGTGGGATGGGGATGAATCATTCGTCCCATTTCTTCCACACTTTTTCTTTCCCTTACCGCCAGTGTCGCTTCCCCGATCATTTCGGACGCTTTTCCACCAATAACGTGGACGCCCAGCACCCAGCCGGTTCCCGTCTCGTAAACCACCTTCACAAATCCCGATTTGACCCCTTCCACATAGGCCTTGCTGTTTGCCGTCAAGGGGAACAGAACCGACTCTGACTGCAGCCCCCGTTGTTCAGCCAGTTCCTCTGTCAAGCCAACCGAAGCGATTTCCGGGTAGGAATACACCACCGCCGGGCATGCAGTGACAATATCCTCTTCATCTGCAATCCCAAGAATATGATGAATTGCTTTCAATCCTTCTCTTGACGCAAGATGGGCAAGTTTGGGCGTGTCAATTACATCGCCAACCGCATACACATGGGGAACAGTTGTTTCCTGGTTTTCATTCACCGGGACGTGTCCCCGCTCAGTTCCAATGCCCAGTGCGTCCAGATTCAAACCGTCCGTATTGGGTTTCCGTCCCACGGAAAGCAGGACTTTCCCTGCCGGAACTTCGTGGGATTCTCCATCTTTCTCATATGTGACCGTGCCGTCCGTCGCACCTGTAACCTTCGCCCCGACATGGACTTTCACCTTCATTTTCTTCAGTTCTTTATGGAGTTCTTCAGCCAGTTCCCTGTCCATTCCCGGAATCAGCTGATCCATCATCTCCAATACAGTCACAGGGATGCCGAAGGTACTGAATACAGAGGCAAATTCCACACCGATAACTCCGCCGCCAATCACCACAAGGGATTCCGGAAGTTCTTCCAGAGCAAGCAGTCCGGTACTGTTGAGAATCCATTCTCCATCTGCCTGAATGTGGGGAAGATTCGCTGAAACTGAGCCAGTGGCAATGATACAATTCTTGAACTTCAATGATACTTCACCATTCACTGACACCGTTTTTCTGTCAGTAAAAGACCCGGTCCCTTGGAACACGTCAATTCCGTTTTCTTTCATCAGAAAGGCTATTCCCTTCGTCAGGCGATTCACCACCCGGTCCTTTCGCTTGAAAAGTTTCCCGGTATCCAGTTGAAATTCCGGGACCGTGATACCAAAATCTTTCGCGTGGCTGATTTTCTTCATCAGAACAGCCGTTTCAATCAGGGTCTTTGTGGGGATGCACCCGACATTGAGACATGTGCCGCCCAGCCGTTCATCCTTCTCAACTAAAGCCGTTTTCAGGCCATGCTTCGCCCCGTAAATAGCACTGACATAACCACCCGGCCCCGCACCGATGACAATTAGATCGTAGGAACCCATGACAACTCCTTTCATCAAGACCCGAATCCCACCGGAGATCCGGGCAGAACATTAACATTTTCCCTTCTGTTTGCTTATATCACAGGAAAATGGCTCCTGCGAGATTTTTTGAAACATTTTCCACCGAATTAGTGTACTATATATGTAGTACAGTAGTACGGGAGGTGGAAGGTGATTATAACCATTGATGAACAGAACCCGGTTCCAATCTTTCAGCAGATTACCCGCCAGGTAAAAATGCGGGTGGTATCGGGAGAACTCGCCGCGGGCTCACCCATTCCGTCCATTCGGGAACTGGCTGTCCGACTGAGCGTGAATCCCAACACGGTGGGGAAGGCGTTCCGGGAACTGGAAAGGGAGGGCATTATCGTGATGAAGAGAGGGGTCGGCGCATTTGTTGCGGATAATCCGCCGGAGGCGTTCGTTAGCGGCTTCAGTGATACCGTTGTGGATACAAAGGTCCGGGATTTGGTAAAAACTGCGAAATCCCTGAAAGTACCGAAAAAATCTGTGATTGAGAAGATAAACGTAGAATTTGATGGGGGTGCAAGATGAAACCACAGTCCATATTGGAAATCAATGGCCTGTCTCAGGCTTACAGCGGCAGCTTGTTCAGAAAAACGGAGGTTTTCAATGAATTTTCCCTTTCTCTGGAAGGGGGTAAAATCTACGCTCTCTTGGGGAGAAACGGAGCGGGGAAAACCACGTTGCTTAACTGCATACTGGGTCTTCTTGCCTACAAGTCGGGGGAGATCCGGTTCAAGGGAGAAACCATGAGGCCGGGGAATACCCATCGTTTTCTGCAGAAAATCACATCGGTGCCTTCCCCAACAGAGATGTTTCCTACGCTTACGGCAGACCAATATGTAGCATTCTATCGAAAAACTTACGACCACTGGGATGGTGAACTGGAAGGACGAATTCGCAATATGTCTGAGTTTGACTGGACAAAGAAAATCAAGGAGCTTTCCACCGGCCAGCGGATGCAGGTACTCCAGGCATTGGCGCTCTGCCCCGAACCGGAATTGCTCCTTCTGGACGAGCCTCTCGGTGTCACGGACCCGGTTGTGAGGAAATATTTTTACAAAAACCTGCTGTCTGTGGTTGCGGAACGGGAAACCACCGTCATCATCGCCACCCATCTCATCAATGAAATTGCCAATCTCTTTGATGAAGCCCTCTTCCTGAAGGAGGGCCGGCTTGTCATGCGGAAGGGAATGACAGAAATGCAGTCTGATTATCAGAAATTCATCTTCAGTCAATTGCCCGATGTCAAGATTGAAGGTGAAGTCGGCCGATTGATCGGAGATGCGGCCATTTTGAGCGAAGACCCGGAAAAAACCGATCTGGACTTACAAGCCCGGGGATTGGCATTTAAACAGGAAACGCCTTCCATTGAGGATGTGTTCGAGTCCTTTGCATAAGCCAAAAAGGAGGATAAAATGATTGAAATAATGAAATTGCATTTCAGAAACAAGCAGAATTTGCTAATAACTATTACATTGATTTTCCTTAGCGTTACACTTCTCATCGTTACACTTCAGCTCACGCTTGGACCCGTTAGAACCGCTAATAAAAGCGGAATGATATTTCTGGGTGGCTTCTTCGGATGTCTGGGTCCCCTTCTCGTATTAGCCAGTGGGAAAAATGGTGAAGGGAAATTTCTGTCCCGTGTGCCAATCTCCAGATACGAGGTTTTTCTGGGGAAAGTGTTTTTTCTTTTCGCTGCTTATCTATTGGTTACCGCAT
>CBEUWV010000088.1:0-7415 GCA_965546895.1 uncultured bacterium | reverse complement strand
GGAGGCGGCAAGGCCGCCGTGGATAGTGAATCGTGGATGGTGGATAGGCTGGAAATAGAGGGAAAGACCAATTCCCTGACGTCTCTGTCCCTCACCGCCACGGGCAATCCACTCCCTTATCTCTCAGAACACTGAACACTGAACACTTCCCTTCTCCATTGGGAAAAGGAGAAACGATATGGTAAAAATGGTGGGCTCCCGTGAGGGCTACGACCTGTATGCTGATTTGTATTCAAAAGACCATCGAAAGCTTGATTCCTTCGACCGGACCGATTTCATCCGGCTTTTGCCGGACAATGTAGATGTGGCAGTGGAGCTTGGTATTGGAGACGGCCGCATTTCCGGAGAGATTGACAGAAGAGCAGGCACTTTCATCGGAATTGATATCTCATTGAATATGATCAAAAATGCCGTTCACAGAGCACCAGGGGGCCAGTTTGTGCAAGCAGATGTGGGAGAAGATCTGCCTTTGCAGGATGATAAAGTGGGGCTCCTGGTAGGAGCATTTTTCTTTGTTCACATAAAAGACCCCAGCTTGATTATTGCAGAGGCCGCGCGAACGCTGAAGCCAGGTGGCCTTTTTCTTTTCAATCTCATTCATCAACGTCGGGAACCGGAATTGAAGGTGGGAAAAAAGCGCTTCAAAATCCGTTCCTACTATCATTCTCCGCCCCAGGTGGAAAAGATGCTGGACTACCACTGGTTCAAGTGGGAAGTAACTACAGTGAGTGAAGGCAAGGGCTGGGTCAGCAAAATCTACCGCTGTGAGAAGACATAATCAGCAAGAGGCCACTCATGTCAGTGCCAGTGAAAGTGCGTGTGCAAGTAAAGAAAGAGGAAACGCAGGGAATGGCCACTTCCCATTCTTAACTCAAACTCAGACTTAAACTTCTTTTTCCCCTCGCACTGTCTCCCCCTCCCTCACGCATGGTCGTTGTGCAGGGTCAGCGTGTACAGGCTGGGAATCAACACCAGTGTGATTCCAGTGGCAAACAGGACACCGAATCCCAGGGAAATGGCCATGGGTATCAGAAAACGGGCTTGAAGCGATTTTTCGAAGATAATGGGGAGCAAGCCTCCGAAGGTTGTGATGGATGTCAGGACAACTGGTCGGAAACGGGATTTGCAGGCCTCCACAATAGCTTTCATTACATCATCCGGGTGCTGCTTCATCTTGTTTCGGATGGCGTCCAGAAGTACCAGAGAGTCATTTACCAGTACACCGGTAAGGGCGACAATTCCGAAGAAACTCAACAGACTGAGGTCGTAACCCAGCAGGAGATGACCCAGGACCGCTCCGATAATGCCGAATGGTATGGCAGTCATGATGATAAGTGGTTGCACATATGAGTTAAACGGGATGGCAAGCAGAACGAAGATGAGAAAGAGGGCGACGAAGAATCCCATCAACATGCTACTCATGGAATCCCGTCTTTCTTTTTCCTGTCCTTCAATGGAGTAGGTCAGGCCGGGGTAATCGGCCCTCAGTTTCGGAAGGAAGTTTTCCTGGATATCCTGCAATACCTTATCAGCTGTCACAACCTGTTCTTCCACGTCGGCCTGTACATTGACTACCCGTCGCCTGTCCGCTCGTTTGATTACGGAGTAGCCGGGTTCGATGGACCAGTCTGCCACCTGATTCAATGGAATGCGGGCACCGGAAGTAGTGACGATTTTCATATTGGAAAGATTGGCGAAAGAGCTGCGTTCTTTCAAAGGATAGCGTACCATGACACGTACATCATCCTTGTCACGCTGGATTCTTACGGCTTCCGAGCCATAGAAGGCACCACGAACCTGAAGGCCCAGATCCACGACGTTCAACCCCAGCGCCTTGCCTTTCCGGTTCAGTTTTAATTTAATTTCCTGTTTTCCCCCCTGGATGTTGTCGCTGATGTCTTTGACGCCGCCGTAGTTCTTCAGTTCATTCTCCAGCCGTCGAGCTGCCTGCTTCAACTGATCAAAATTGTCTGAGCCGAGCTGGACATCAATGGGAGCCCCCGCTGTGAACAGGGAGGCAGTGAACTTTACGCTTTCAGCTCCGGAGACTTCTCCGGTAATGTTTCGCCACAATATCGCGATATCATTACTGTCTATACCGGCCCGTTCTTCGCCATAAACCAGCTCCATCACTACTTCTCCGAGATTGGGGGCAAAGACCGGCATGTCTGAATGACGCGTGGAATAGGGCTGTGAAGCTACATTGAGGATGATGTGTTTTACAATTTTCCGACCGTATTTCTTGTTGACACGGGATTCCACTTCCTCAGCTGTTTTGGCAAGTTGTTTCAAAACGGCGGTTGTCTGTTCCGCAGAGGCGCCTTCGGGCAGTTTAACCTGTGCGACAACCTGATCCGAATCCACCTTGGGGAAAAAGAGAAATTTCATTCTTCCTGAACCGACGTAACCGATGGTGATAAGCAGCATCAGGATGCCTGTAGCAACGGTGACACCGCGGCGGCGAATAGCAGTTCGAACAAGTGGTTCGTAGATATTTTCGATGAAAGCAGTCATTTTCCCATTGAAGTAGCGGGGCAGGGCGCGGAGTATCCGGCTATCTTTTCGCTCTTTCAAATGTGCGAGATGAGAGGGAAGGATGAAAATAGCTTCTACCAGTGAAATTGCGAGAACAGAAATGACAACGACCGGTATGGCATACATGAATTTTCCAAATACCCCCGAAACAAAAAGAAGGGGGAGGAACGCGGCAATGGTTGTGAGCACAGAAAAGATGACCGGTACGGCCATTTCTCGCGCACCCTCCACTGCCGCTACTTTTCGGGGAATACCGGATTGAATTTTAGAGAAGATATGCTCTCCGATGATAATGGCGTCATCCACTACCATGCCGAGGCAGATAATCAGAGCAAAAAGGGAAATCATGTTTACGGAAACACCAAAGGAAGGAAGGAGAATAAAGGCGCCAAAGAAGGAAATCGGAATTCCGAAAGCAACCCAGAGTGCAAGGCGCAGTTCCAGAAACATGGCAAGCATTAGAATAACAAGAAAAAATCCCTGCATTCCGTTTGTGATCAGCAGATCCAGTCTTTCCCGGAGGATACGTGCCATGTTGGTTGTGATGTCCATGTGGAGCCCGGCGGGGATGAGTTTTGTTTCCTGATCCAGATAGTTCTTGACTGCCTGTTCTACATTCAATGCAGACTGTTCACCAACCCGAAACACCTTGATAAGAACTGCACGGTTCCCATCATATTCAGTGGCGGAATCTGTTTCCTCAAAGCCATTCACAATTGTTGCCATGTCACGGAGACGGACGTAAGCACCGTCTTTATCTCTGATTATCGGGATATCCAGATAATCGCGTCTGCTATATTTCAGTCCTTTGGTCCGAACCAGAATTTCCTCTCCCTTCTGTCGAATCTTGCCGGCTGGAATATCCTGGCAGTTTGCCTGAATGATGGAAGCGATCCGGGGGATAGTCAGGTGATATTTCTCCAGCATCCTTTCCGAAACTTCGATGGAAATTTCGTAGGGTCGAACCGCATCCAGTGTAACCAGTGAGATTCCCCGTAACGCCGAAAGGTCGTCACGGATTCGCTCTCCGTATCGTTTGAGATCCTTCTCAGCCAGCTTACCGTGCAGCACAATTTTCAATACCTCTGTGTTTCTTGAGACTTCAGAAACAACAGGCTTTTCAATATTCTTTGGGAAGTTCGTGATGCGGTCCACCGCACTCTTGATGTCGTCCCTCAATTTCGTAGCGTTGTACCCGTTCTGGACTTCTACCAGTACATTGCCCAAGCCCTCGGTGGAGGTAGATGTGATGCGTTTGATACCGTCAAGACCTGAGATTTCTTCTTCAATCCGGCTGCAGACAGCTTCTTCAACGTCGGACGGAGTTGCACCACGATAAGGCACGGAGATAGAAATCATGTCCAGCGAATATTCAGGGAAAACCTCTTTCTTTATGGACAGAATCTGGATAAGTCCATATGCTACGAGAAATGCCATCAGGAGATTAGTGGAAACCGGGTTGTCCACCATCCATTGAATCATTCGCTTCATTTGGAGTTTTCCTTCAATATTCGGACTTTCATCCCATCCACAACCGAGAAAAGCGAGGATTTGATGATGCGTGCGCCATCCGGGATTCCGGTAACATAGACGGATTCATCTGTTCGGTAGACCACCTGGACCGGGAGAATTTTCAGATTATCATCTACCACTGTCCAGACTTTGCCATCTCGTTCCATCCTGGGCGGCAGAGCAACTGTTTCCATAGGTTGACCGGTAAATTGAACCTGGACATATGCGCCGTTTTTCAGGGGAACGTGAAAGGAGAAGGGGTGCTTCACCTGAACCACCACATGAACCATCCGGGAACCCGGGTCCAGCGTTCCTTCAGTTCGGACCGCACGGGCCGGATACCGATGGATGGTAGCGCCGAAATTTGAAACCACTTCGGCATCGCAGGGCAGTTTGAACAGGCCGGCATCGTGCTCAGTCAATGGCACCACCACATCTGCAATATCTGTGGAAAAGACGGAGCCAACCGGTTTACCAACGGTGACAACCTGCCCGGTGTCCGCTTCTTTTGAGATAACCCGGCCATTGAATGGTGCTTTGATGCTGGTTCTGGACAGGTTTAGTTTTGCCAATGTTACATCTGCTTTTGCGCTGTCCAGTGCGGCCTTTGCTGCCTTCAACTGTGGAACGTAGAGGGTGAGTTGATCCGGTACCAGGGAGGGATCCTTCAGAATTGTTTTCATTACTGAATCCCAGTCTTTCTTTGAGATGGCGGCCTGCCGCATCGCCTTTTGGTAGTCCACGTCCCTTGCCAGAAGCTGGGCCGACGCCCTTGCCAGGGCAATTTCATAGTCGCTTTTTTCAATTTGAATCAGGATCTCACCTTTCTTGAAGAAGCCACCGGTGACAAAATCGGGAGACACGTCTACAATCCGTCCCATCACCTGGGGTACAAGTGTCACTGAATGCTCCGGTTGAACTGTCCCGTTGCCCACAACAATTATGGGTTTATTTTCAAGGTGGGCTGTCATTACCGATACCAGTGGACCGCCCTTCTTTGCTTCCAGTTTTGGAGGATGGGGACGGAATTTGAAGAACAAGAACAGG
This sequence comes from uncultured bacterium, assembly GCA_965546895.1. GTDB lineage: Bacteria > Acidobacteriota > Holophagae > Thermotomaculales > Thermotomaculaceae > UM-FILTER-49-7. The sequence goes on along the minus strand of CBEUWV010000088.1, from coordinate 2,321 downwards.
ATGAGAATGCCGATTGCAATAATCAATACAGGAAGAAAAGTCTTTTTTTTCGTCATTTTGATTCCCCCGGGATTTTGCGATAGATGTCCAATCCGTCTCCCAGTGCTGTGGCGAGGCGGACGCGATTTAAAATAATGGAAAGGGCGATCTGGTCTCTTGAGAGCAACTGATTTAAGTACGCAAGACGTGCCGAAATATAGGGTTGAATCCCCGTTGTACCGGCAAGGTAGGCTGCCCGGGCCTGTTGAAGCTTTATTGTTTCACTGGCAACATTTTCCGTTTCAAGTTCCAGCCTTCGGCTTGCGTCGGCAAGATTGCTCAGTGCGGTATCCACTTCTTTGAAAGCGTTTAATGCGGTTTTCCGGTATTCAGCAATAGCTGCATCTACAGTATGATGAGCCTGTCGTACTGCCGCGCGTTTAGCGCCTCTATTGAACAGTGGCTGTACAATACCACCCATGAGACTCCACACAGAAGAGCCGCTGTCAACAAGCTGGGACAGTTCATTGCTTTTGTATCCCTTCTGGGCTGTCAAGGAAATAGTGGGAAGCAGTGCCGCCCTTGCAATTCCCACTTGAAGCAGGGCACGATTCACTTCTAACCGGGCGGTTCTGACGTCTGGTCGCCGGTTCAGTAGTTCGGAAGGAAGCCCCGGGGCTACCTGTGCCATTCTTGAAGGGAAACTGGAAAAATCAGAACACGAAACCGGAGCGTGTATGTCCCTTCCTGCCAGCGCATTCAGAGATGTTTCCAGTGCAGAAATACGGGTCTCAGTTATAGAAAGGAGCTGCCTGGCTGATGCCAGCTGCTGAGATGCGGTCAGATACGGGGAGCTTTGTACAGTTCCGGCCAGGTAACCGGACTTCATAGATTTTGCAAGTTCTGTGGCAGCGGTCACCGCCTCAGCCCTGAGTTTTGCTTCCTCCCTGGCCTGTGAAAGCTGGGCATACAATTCCACTGTATTGGCGACCAGTGTCTGGAACACAGTGTCCCGGTTATCTTCTGCTTCCAATAGCGACAATCTGGCGGATTTTGCCGAATTCTTCAGTTTGCCCCAGAGGTCAAGTTCATAGGATGCGCTGAGCTGTAACCCGAATGAGCTGTTGGTAAAAGAACCTCCCTGGGGTAGAAACGTTCCTAGATTGGTTTTTGAGCGTGTCCCGTTTAAGTCAATGTTGATAGCTGGGAAAAGCGGAGCCCCTGCAATTTTTGCCTGTTCCCGAAATGCCGCCAACCTGGCCAGTACAGCCTGTGAGTCCGGCGCTTTTCTGAGCACTTCCTCCACCTGACGGGTCAATTTCTCATCGTGAAATTCTTTCCACCAGGCAGTGCTGGCAAATTGAATATCTCTATGTTTTCCCTGAAAGACCCGGGCTTCTTCTCCCGGTACTTCAATCTTCCCGGGGGCCGGCGCAAGAGAACAGCCCATCATCAGCAAGCCGCCTGCCGAGAGAAGAAATAGTCGGGTTTTCAGTAAATGAACCAGGCCATTCATAGTTCCTCCCCCATTTCTTCAGGAATTGTCAATCCCTTATCTTCCACAAGTTCAGTCAATTTGATGCTGAGTTTGTCCAGAAGTCCCGCAAGCAGCTTCTGTTCTTCCAGGGAGTACTGCACCATAATATGTTTTACATTTGAAAAATGAGCGGGCAGGAATCGTCGCATGAAATTCCACCCTTTGTCAGTCAACTGGAGGTTCACCTTTCGTCTGTCCTGTTTTGAATGCCGCCGCTCGATCAGTCCTTCTTTTTCCAGCGTATCGGCAACACCGGTGAGTGTGGCGGAACTGACATCGTACACTTGACAGATATCGGAAATTCCAAGGCCATTCCCCTCATCTCTGATGAAAAGCTGGATCATTACCAGGAAACGGGCCTTTGATAACCCCATCTTCTGGAAATACTGCTCCATGAGAATGGGAACACGGTGGAAGTGATGAATAGCCTGCACAAAACGAAGTGTAACATCCATATCGATATCCGAAATTTCCGTGAGTTTTCCCATTGCCAATTCCCGTTTTCGAATCCGCTCCATCAATTCCCGGCTTATTAGTTTCATCAGGTACCCCTTCCTCCCCGATTTATTGGGCATAAATAAATAGGCACCTATAGAATAGCCTCCGTAAAAGAGGCTGTCAAGGGAAAAAGAGAAGTAAAGACAAGATTGAGTCTAAGTCTAAGTTTGAGTAAAGAAAGAAGTGATGGGTGATGGGTGATGAGTGGAAAAAGTTTAAGTTTGAGTCTAAGTTTAAGTACAGACAGGGAATAGCCAAATCCCTTCTGCCGCGCACTCGCACTTTCACTCGCACTTTCTGCCCCCTA
>CBEUWV010000087.1:0-7423 GCA_965546895.1 uncultured bacterium | reverse complement strand
TTTTACGAAAAAAATCCAGACCTTTTCTTCGATGTACGAGCCAGTATCGGGCATCTTTTAGCAGGTCGTGATAACTGGTAGAAAACCGGATGAAGCAGTAGCTTTCTCCCTTCAGAAATTCATTAATATTCTGTTCGTAATAGTTCCGGGCTTCCTCAGTTGTTACCAGAGGAGCTTCTTCTGATACCAGGTTTTCAAATTTTTCTTCAGCGAGGATAAGCGAAGTATTCAAGGCCAGAATACGCTTTTGATGAAGGTCATAGGTATTAAGCACTCGTGTTTTCCCGATTAGCTGAAGGTATTCGGCAATTTCTTTCTCGCTGGGAAGCTGGTGTTGACTCTTGAGATAGTTCAGTAGGGCACGTTGTTCCAGGTAACTGTCAAGAAGTCGATTGAGAATCTCCTCATCCTTTTTCTCAAGGGCGTCCGCATAATTTTCCTGGAGATACAGTACAAATTCGTTACGCAACACGTCCTGAGTGTCTATGCATGCAATTATATTGTCCGGAACGGGAGAGGGGGAATGGCCGCTGCACGCAAAAAGAAATGGTAACAGAAGGAGAAGGATAAATTTCTGCACAGTTACAACTTGATGCTGATTGCGGCCTTTTTCTTCAGGTTCTCAAGGGTACTGGACAAAATAGACCTGTAGAAGCTTCCTTTCAATTGTTCTTTTTCTTTCTTGGAGAGTTGATCAAAGGGTTTGCGGTCTCCATCCGTCTTGTTGATAAGCTTTACAAGATGATAGCCAAATCGTGTCTTAACAATGCCGCTGACGTCTCCGGGTTTCATAGTTGCAAGGGCTTTTTCAAATTCAGGAACCATTGTTCCCTTCTGGAATGTGCCCAGATCGCCTCCACGTGGCGCGGAAGGACCTTCAGAATATTTCTTTGCCAATTCACTGAAGTCCGCGCCGTTTTTGAGTTTATTCTGCAGCATCTTGATTTCTTTCAGGGCGGCGGCATCGGAGGTTGCATCCGTCCCGGTACTGTTGGATACCATTGCGTCTTTTTGGGGAGTGATCACGATATGCTTTGCTGTGTAACTTGTCTTGCCAGCCATAACGTCACTATGAGTATCATAGAATTTTTTCAACACATCATCTGTTGCCGGGTTGTTTTCCATCACATACTGATAATACCGATTCAAAAGAAGCTCGTTTTTCATCAACTCCAGGCGGACAAGATAAGTGGGATCTTCATCAAGGTTCTGTTTCTTTGCTTCCTGTACCAGAAGCGTCTGGGTAGTCAGTTGATCCAGCAGTTTCTTTTTCCCGTCGGGAGACTGGAATTGTTGCTGAGTCTGGGGAGGGAGAGACTCGACCAGAAGTTTTAACTTGTCTTCCGTAATCTTATTCCCGTTCAGGTTGGCAATAACCTTGCCGGTTCCCTGATATACTTCACTTTTCTGCCGAGATTGGCATCCGGACATGATGAGTGAGATTCCCATCACGGTTGCAATTAGACTGAAACCAATAATCTTTTTCATTTAATTCTCCTGTAATTTATCTACCTGTTCATTATCCCAGATTCTTCCGAGTATTTCTACTGGAAGAAGCGGTTACGATGGATGGGAGAACTTATTCTATTTTTCCCATCAAATCGGCCATTTCAATAGCTGAAAGGGCTGCTGACCAGCCCTTGTTGCCGGCCTTGGTTCCAGCTCTGTCAATGGCCTGTTCTACGGTGTCTGCGGTGATTATTCCGAAGATCACCGGAGTATTTCGGGTGAGGGATACACTGGCAATTCCCTTGCTTACTTCTGCTGATACATAGTCAAAGTGAGGGGTTTCACCCCGGATGACCGCACCGAGACAAATGACAGCGTGGTATTCTCCGGTTTCACACATGCGCTTTGCTACCAACGGAATTTCAAAACTTCCCGGAACCCAGGTAACGGTTATATCTTCGCTTTCGCAATGATGACGGTTGAGACAATCCACTGCTCCGTCCAGCAGCCTTGACGAGATAAAGTCGTTGAATCTGCTGATAACGATGGCAAACGATCGGCCCTTCGCATTGAGTTTACCTTCAATGGTTTTCATTTTTTAAGCTCCTCCAAAAGGATCTGATGACCCATTTTATCGCGTTTTGTTTCCAGATAGTGAAGATTTGCGGGGTTGGGCTGTATCTCGATTGGGACTCTTTCCACAACAGATAGACCATACCCTTTCAGCGCAATGATTTTAGTGGGGTTGTTGGTGAGCAGCCGTATCTTTCGAATTCCGAGATCAAGAAGAATCTGTGCACCCACACCATAGTCTCTGATATCGGGCTTGAAGCCCAGTTTACAGTTCGCTTCTACTGTGTCGTGTCCCTGGTCCTGAAGCTCGTAAGCCATAATTTTGTTTTTAAGTCCGATTCCCCGCCCCTCATGGGGGAGGTAGACAACCACACCGCCTTCCTGTCCAATTTTTTGAAGGGCTGCAGCCAACTGGTCTCCACAATCACATCTCATGGATCCCAGAACATCTCCAGTTTTGCACTCGGAGTGCATCCGGACAAGAGTCGGATCTTCCCCATTGAAATCCCCTTTCACGATGGCCAGATAATCCTTTTCATCCAGATCACAGTTGTAATACATCAGCCTGAAATGCCCATAGCGGGAAGGGAAATCTACCGTTGCTACTCGATGCACCAGCTTCTCATATCGGCTACGATACGCAATCAAATCGGCAATCGTTACTATGGGAGTGTGCATTCTTTCTGCCATTTCGGACAATTGTGGCAGTCTTGCCATCGTACCGTCTTCATTCATAATTTCGCAGAGCACTCCTGAAGGGGTCAGACCGGCAAGTCTTGCGAGGTCCACAGACGCTTCGGTATGCCCGGCCCGCTTCAGGACACCGCCCCTTTTTGCTATAAGGGGGAAAATATGCCCCGGACGAGCCAGATCCTCCGGTTTGGCTGAGGGATTCACAATCACTTCAATTGTGCGAGCCCGATCGGAGGCGGAAATTCCGGTTGTCGTTCCAGATAAAGCGTCAACGCTTTCGGTAAAAGCGGTGGAATGCCGGGCAGTATTTTTCTGAACCATGGGTTCAAGGGCTAACTCCTGTGCCCGCTCTGCTGTAACGGAAACGCAAATGAGGCCACGGGCATTTCTCGCCATGAAATTGATTGCTTCCGGAGTTACCTTGTCTGAGGCGATGATGAAATCACCTTCGTTTTCACGATTTTCATCATCCACAACAATCAGAAAACCACCTTCCCGGAAACGGGTCAGTGCGTCTTCAATGGGAATAATCATTCTGACTCCTTTTGAAATTGATAAAGATATTTGCCGATGATATCGGTTTCAATGTTCACAGAATCTCCCTTCTTAAGAGTATGGAGGTTCGTCGCGTCCAGTGTGAAGGGAATAACTGAAACCGTCACGGTCAACCCCGACTTTCGGGCGATGGTAAGGGATACGCCATTCACACAGATAGAGCCGTGAAGAACCGTTAGAATCGACCACTCTTTCGGCAGGCGAATATCAATGAGACAGGTCTCATTTTTTCGAATGACCCGAGTGACGGTTGCGACGCAATCTACATGTCCCTGGACCATATGTCCTCCCAGACGGGCGTTGACCCTCAGTGCACGTTCAAGATTGACTATTGTCTTGGCCTTCCAGTTTTTTACCGTTGTCTTGCTCAAAGTTTCGGCAGCGGCATAAACAGAAAATCCAGTGTCGGAACAATCAATTACGGTCTGGCACACACCATTCACAGCCACACTGTTGTCCACAGACAGGTCATCAAGGATACGGTGGCATGTGATTCCAATTTCAATACCGTCTTTCTTTTTCCTCAGGGTTTGGATTCTGCCTGTTTCCTCTATAATTCCCGTAAACATATCCTCGTATCTTCTCCTGAAAGTCGAATTGCTTCTGCCATAGTTCTGCCCCGCATTCTAAAAAGAGAAATTCCATCACCCACAATGACCGGTGCCACATATATCCGGAACTCATTCACGAGTCCCTGCTCAAGAAATGCGCCAAAAATTTCTGCACCACCTTCTACCAGAAGGGATGTCAGACCCATTGTAGCAAAAGACTTGAGCAGTGGGGCAAGTTCCGATCCATCATTTTCCATCACCTTAACACCAATGCTTTCAAATATTCTTTTCTTTTCATCAGTCAAAGCATCAGGAGCTGTTACAAGAATGGTCCCTTTTTTAAAAACATTTGATTCCGGCGGGAGGTTTCCCGAATTGTTCAGGACAATGTTCAAAGGATTGCGACCCTTCACCATGCGGACAGAAAGCTTCGGATTGTCAGCCCGAACAGTGCCGGCGCCGACCAGCACTGCATCCATCTGACTCCGGAGCCTGTGCACTTCCATGCGGGACTGGGAATTTGATATCCACTTGCTTTTCCCCTCCCGGTCTGCAATGAAACCATCCAGTGTAATAGCGGTTTTCAAAACCACGTAGGGACGTCCGGTTACGGTGTGGTGAACAAAAAAGCGGTTCAATTCTCTGGCTTCTGCCTCCAGATGCCCGATGCTCACTTCAATACCGGCTTCTTTCAACCTGCGAATCCCTTGTCCGTTCACCTCCGGATTGGGGTCTTTCATGGCAACAAAAACCCTTTTCACTTTTTCACGGATGAGGCGATCTGCACATGGTGGTGTCTTTCCGTGGTGAGAACACGGCTCTAATGTTACATATACGTCAGCGCCAGCGACGGGTCCTGTGGCGTTTTCAATGGCGTTGATTTCCGCATGGGGGCCCCCGAAGTGATGATGATACCCTTCACCGATGATGCGGCCGTTTTTTACGATTACGCAGCCAACTGCCGGATTCGGTGAAACATGACCCAATCCCCTTTTGGCCAGAACCAATGCACGTTGCATAAACTCAATTCGAAACATACGGCGCCCTCCACCGGGACATTGTAGGGGAGAAAGGCCTTTTGCGCAACGAAATGGCCTTTTCAATAGTAAAGGGCCGGGATTTATCCCGGCCCTTTGATCTCTATGGGGAATCAGATTACTTTACATTCAGTACCGAGTCCTTAATTTGTGCCTTATCTTCATCAGTTAGCAGAGTGCATTCCAAGTTGCCATTCTCATCGATGCTTCTTACCCGGAAGATTTTCGGATACTGAACCACATCTCCGTAACGGTCAAAAGTAATGTCTCCGGAGACACCCTTGAATTGCTTGACCTGCTGGAGGCGACGGAGAATGTCATCAGGGCGTGAGCTTTTGGAGAAAGCTTTGGCAGCAATCGTGACGGCGTCATATCCATGGGCCGCATATACACCCGGTGTTTTTCCGCAGATGTCCACATAGTCTCCGACGAAGGCACGGGTTTTGTCATCAGTTGCCTTGGGGTTGAATGGTGCTTTGGCATAGATCACGCCAACAGCGGCTTCACCTGTTGACTTCAGGAAGTCTTCTCGAGACCCGGAAGATGTGATGAAAACATAGGCCTTTGCTTTGACTTCGTGGAGAGCCTTCAGGAGTTGAGCGGAATCTTCCGGGTATCCGGCAATCAATACGGCTTCAGGGTCCAGTGCATTAATTTTCTCAGCAATGGCGAGAAAATCTGAATAGGTGGAATCCGGTGAATACCGGATCACTTCCGGGATATTCATTGCCTGGGTTCCCCTGGCAATCCGTATAACTTCGTTTGAAATACCATATCCGTACTCATTCTTAATGGCTACCGGGATGAACTTGCGAATAAACAACTGGGTGAACATCGTGTCAGAAAGGCGGCGCGCTTCAATCGTGTCGGAAGGGTAGACACGAAATGTGTAGTCATTTCCCTGCTTTGTGAGGCGGGGACTGGAAGATGTGGGCGAGATTAACGGGACCTCATACTTTTGTGCCAGCGGAGCCAGGGAAAGTGTCACCTCACTGGAGACGGCACCCACAATAACACGAACGCCTTTTTCTCTTACCAGTCGAATGTATGCTTCAGTACCCTTGTCTGGCAGTCCCAGTGAGTCTTCAAAGAAGACTTCAACCGGTTTATTCCGGATGCCTCCATTGGCATTGAGATGTTTCACTCCAACCTTGATCGCGCACTGGATGTCCTTTCCAATTGATGCCAGTGGTCCGGACAGCGGCAAAATCGCTCCGATTTTGATTGTTTTTTCTCCGGAACACCCAGTCATCATCATCATGGAAACAACAATAAATCCTATGAATACCAGAAGTTTTTTCATAGTGCCTCCCCCGATTAAAAATGGTTCTTCAACAGGAATGAACATAGCAAATTCCCCAGGGAAAGTCAAAGAAAGGATGACGAAATAAAAAATAGTGAAACAAATCACTTGCACGGGGGACAAAATGTGTTAATTTGTAAAGTGTAATCTTTCACAAGGGTGGTGAAGGAGAATGAAAGAAAAACTGATCCTGAAAATGAAGGCATTATCCAACGAGTGCAGAGTTGACCTCATGCTGATATTGGCAAAGGCCGAGGAACCGATATGTGTCGGAGAACTTGCCGCAGAGGTTGGGTTTGCCGAGGCCCGGATTTCAAGGGCACTTCAGATCCTCTCTTACGCTGGACTTGTTGTTGCAAAACGAAAGGGATCTCGCGTTTTTTACAATCTGAATACAGATGACTGCATTGCGATGTCGTTGAGCAAATGCCTGGTCGGTGCGGTGGAAATTTCCCCAAAATAGAAACCCCAAAGAAATTATGAAAAAGGATGGTGAGATGACAACAGGAACACAGGCGGCAATTGATGAGCTGCATGAAATCCTCCTCAAGCATGGGAAGGATCGGACTGAGTTGCTGCCGATACTGGTTGATGTCAACAATTATTTCGGTCACATTGACAGTAATGCAATCGTTGAAGTGAGTAAATACACAAATGTTCCCATAGGAGAAATCCATGGGGTCATTACGTTTTATTCATTCCTCGGCCAGAAGAAGCGAGGAAAGACAGTTATTCGTCTCTGTCGCACAATCAGTTGTGATATGGCTGGCAAAGAGCAAATTGTGCGCGTTCTGGAAAAGGAATTGGGCATCCGTTTTGGTGAAACAACTGAGGATGGAATGTTCAGCCTGGAGTATACAAACTGTATCGGAATGTGCAGCAATCCTCCGGCAATGCTTATCAATGATAGAGCTTACGGGGACCTTACTCCTGAGCGGGTTGTTGAGATCCTGGATGCATTCAAGCTCTCTGAATATCAGGATATGTTCGGGTATGGGGGTGTTGAATGAAAAACGAGAAAAAGAAGATTCTTTTTGGGGAGTTTGTGACGGGTGCCGGCATTACAAGGGCACTTGAAATGGATGCTGGAAAGGTCGTGGAGGAGGTTAAGTCTTCCAATCTGAGGGGCCGTGGCGGCGCCGGTTTCCCTACCGGTTTAAAGTGGTTTTTGACTGCACAGCAGAAATCGGATGAAAAATTCGTAATTTGTAACGCAGATGAGGGAGAACCTGGAACATTTAAAGACAGGCTCCTCTTGATGG
>CBEUWV010000086.1:0-7432 GCA_965546895.1 uncultured bacterium | reverse complement strand
AGGCGGCGCGGGCGGAGGGCGCGTTGACCGGCACGCTGGCCAACGCGCCGCTGCCGGAGTACGGAATACCGGCCAGATCCAGCATCATCAGAAAGTTGCTGTAGCTTAATTCATATTGAAAAGTGAATCCCAGCACATCCATTTTTGAAAGAGGCGTCCGGGTTTCCAGGGTGAACAATGGCGTATGAGTAGAGCGCAGTACCTCCGCCATATCCGGCCACGGCGCAAAAACCCGTTCCCCGTAGAACCGGTTTTCCCGGTTGATTAAGTGGTAAAGAATCTGCAGACCGGTATAGGACATACCGATCTCGTACAGATCCGGAAAGGCCAGCGCCACCCGGAGAAGACCGCCAGGGTCTTTCTGGACAGCGTTCAGTTCACCACCGAGATATTGAGCCGGTTTCTGAACTTTCAGCAGGTGAGGTACCAGATGGTCTATGGGGTTCATGGAGTTTCCTTTTTGCTCTGGTTTTGAAGTAGAAACCGGGACAGAAAAAATTGGGGAGCAGGAAATCCTGCCCCCGGTTTTCAAACAAGTTCCAGTTGATTAAAGAAATAGGGAATTTCAATTGCTGCGGATTCCGGACTGTCAGATCCATGCACCGCGTTTCTTTCAATATTTTCCGCAAAAGTCTTCCGGATGGTCCCGGAGTCGGCATCTGCAGGGTTTGTGGCTCCCATTAATTTTCGCCAGTCCGCGATTGCATTGTCTTTCTCCAGAACCATCACCACGATGGGGCCTTCTGACATGAAATCCGTCAAACTGTTAAAGAAGGGGCGTTCCCGGTGAACAAAATAAAACCCCTCCGCTTTTTCCTTGTTGAGCCTGACTTTTTTGAGCCCGACAACTCTAAACCCATTCTTCTCAATCATGGACAGAATCTCACCTGTAAATCCTTTTTTAACCGCGTCAGGCTTGATGATGCCAAATGTGGTTTCGCTCATTTCGTTTCTCCTCAAAACATCTTCTGCTCTATTTCAGTTTCGTTCCCACGTCCATTCCCAACTGGAAGGCTTTCATATTCAGAGCCTCCGTTCCCTTGGGAACCCGGCTTAATATAGCCCGCTGCATGGTGTCCGGCGTAACAATTTCTGTCAATGCAACCACAAGCCCCGTGGCAATTACAGAAATGGTAACAGCCAGACCGATTTCCTTTTCAGCAAGCTCAATAATAGGTACCCGGATAATCTTATGGCCGTCATCGTGCACATTCTGAACCAGGTTTTCCTCCACTATAACCAAGCTGTTTTCTTTCAATTCCGAATAGTACCGGTCATAGGGTTTCTGTGCCATGGCCAGAAACAGGTCCAGTTTATTTCCCTTTGGAAAGAGAATTTCCTCATCACTGACAATAACATCAACCTTTGTAGGGCCTCCGCGAACCTGAGACGTGTACGTGGGACTCTGGGTCGCAAATTTCCCTTCCAGAGTGGCGGCAGTTGCCAGAAAAGCACCCGCTGTAATAATACCCTGGCCGCCAATTGCTGCAAATCGAGCTTCATAATGAAATGACATGGCGTCCCCCTACTTCTTCAGGCTTTCCACGAGCTTGTAGTACTGCTCGGTAAATTCCGGTTTCTCTTTTTCTGCAAATTCGCCCACCAGAATCTTATTCACCAGCTCTTCTTCGCTCATGTTCTTGGCCTTTGCCAATGTGACAGTTCTTTCTTTGATCCAGTCCAGCACTGCATGTGGAGATTTCATCTTGTTTCTCCGCCCCAGATTAATGTGGCAGTTTGAAATCACCTCAATTACGGAAACACCCTTGTGCTGTAACCCCTTCTTGAAAAATCTTGCCAGAGCAACGGGCTTCCAAACGGATTCCCGTGCCACATAGGTGGCTCCGGCACCAATTGCAAGGTTGACAACGTCAAACTGATTGTCGTAGTTACCGTATGGTGTTGTCTGGGTCTTCATGTCATGGGGGGTAGTGGGGGAATACTGGCCCCCTGTCATACCGTACACATTATTGTTGATGACACAGATGGTCAGGTCAATGTTGCGGCGGCAGGCGTGGATAAAGTGATTGCCGCCAATGGCAGTCTGATCCCCGTCACCTCCGAATACAACCACATGCTTGTCCGGACGCGCCAGCTTGATGCCGGTGGCAAAAGAAATGGCCCGCCCATGGGTCGTGTGCATGGTGTTGAAATCAATATATCCACTGATCCGGCCGGAACAGCCAATGCCGGACACAACAGCCATATCGTTCTGGGAAATCCCCAGTTCGTGTACAGCACGAAGAAAAGCCTGCAGGATGGCACCATCCCCGCAGCCGGGGCACCACTGGAGTCCCCGATAATCCTGTCGGAGATATTGCTCAAAATTGATGTTTTTTACTGCAGCCATCAGAACACCTCCTTGATGCGCTGAACAATATCGCCCGGAGTCACCGGAAAACCATTGACCTTCTGCAAGGTCTGGATCGGCAGACGCCCGCGATTGATCCGTTCCACCTCCAGTACAAGCTGGCCCAGATTGGCCTCCGGCACAAACAGAGCTTTGTACTTGCCGGATTCAATCAGTGTATCCAGCTCTTCCTCCGGGAAAGGCCACAAGGTAATGGGCCGAAACACGCCCAGTCTGTTGTTGCCATCTGCTGCCATATCCTTGGACGCCTGTTTTGCCGCCGAACCGGTAGATCCTACAGAGACTGTCAGAATATCGCTCTTTTCGAGGTTGAAAGTATCATTCTTCAATATTTCGTCCACATGGTTGGCAACTTTATTCATCATCCTTTCCTGCTGTGCCTGAATCATGTCCGGATCAATGGTCGGATAACCGTATTCGTTTGAATTCAATCCCGTCAGGTGAAAACGGTATCCCCTGAAAAAAGCACCCATGGGAGGAACATCTCCCTGATCCATTGCAAAGGGCCTGTACTTTTCTCCCGGCTCCGGTTCTGCCAGTTTTCGGTCAACGAGATCCAGCGTGGATGGGTCCGGTAGATCCAGCATCGTGTTTAAGTGGCCCAGCATTTCATCCCCCAGAATAATCACCGGGGTGCGATACTGCTCGGCAAGATTAAACGCGCGAATGGTTTCATAATACATTTCAGTTGCGGTTCCCGGTACCAGCGCTATGGCCGGGTGATCCCCGTGGGTCCCCCACCGGGCCTGCATCAGATCAGATTGACTGGTGGCAGTTGGAAAACCGGTTGACGGCCCGCCCCGCATGATATTTACAATGACTAACGGGGTCTCGGTGATGCATGCAAATCCGATGTGTTCCGCCTTCAGAGAAATTCCGGGCCCCGAACTGGCCGTCATCGCCTTAACACCGGTCCAGGCAGCACCGATTGCGGCGCCAATGGAGCCGATTTCATCTTCCATTTGAATGAATCCGCCACCTACCTTCGGCATTTCTTTCGACATGACTTCCATGATTTCCGAACTGGGCGTAATGGGATATCCTGCATAAAAGCGGCATCCCGCATCCAATGCGGCCAGGGAAATCAGCTCGTTTCCATTGTAAACCTGCTTTCTGCTCATGATTCTTCCTCCTCATCAATGCGGATGGCAAAATCCGGACACCGCATCTCGCAGGTTTTACATCCGATGCAGAATTCTTCGGCGTCCACCGAAGAGGTTACACCGAATACCGAAAACGCAAAGTCTTTCAACTGCAGCGTTCCGGTGGGGCAAACTGACACACAGATTCCGCATCCCTTGCACAGATCCGTATACACGTGGACCTTGTGTGGAACTTTGCTGGGTTTCTTCCGCCGTGTCAGTGCCTTTTCATTGACAATTTTGTCTTCGTTTGTCATTGGGTCGGTCCTCCCTTTTTTCGGCCGAGCTTATTTGCCCAGTGCCCGGACCATGGTCTCACCGATATCGGCAGGGCTCTTAGACACATGAATCCCGGCAGCCGTCAGTGCTTCCATTTTTTCCTTCGCTGTGCCCTTACCACCGGCAATAATAGCCCCGGCATGTCCCATCCGTTTTCCCTTGGGTGCGGTCTGCCCTGCAATAAAGCTGACCACCGGCTTGGTTACATTTTCTTTGATAAAAGCGGCCGCTTCCTCTTCCGCGCTGCCGCCAATTTCACCAATCATCACGATACCTTCCGTATCCGGATCTTCCTGAAACAATTTCAGCAGATCAATGAAGGGAGAACCGATAATAGGGTCACCGCCAATTCCGATGCAGGTGGACTGGCCCAACCCCCGGCTTGTCAGCTGACTTACCGCCTCATAGGTCAAGGTGCCGCTGCGGGAAATAACGCCAATAGAGCCTTTCTTGTGAATAAACCCCGGCATAATTCCCACCTTCGCCACACCCGGTGTAATAACGCCGGGGCAATTTGGCCCAACCAGCCGGGAATTTCTGTCTTTCAGATAATTCTTGACGTGAATCATATCAATAGTGGGGATTCCTTCAGTAATGCAGATGATCACTTCAATACCGGCATCCGCCGCTTCCATGATCGCATCCGCAGCAAACGCCGGGGGTACAAAAATCAAAGAAACATTTGCACCTTTTTTTTCACGGGCTTCCCTCACCGTATTGTAAACCGGCACGCCATCCACTTCCTGACCGCCCTTTCCAGGTGTCACGCCAGCGACGATTTTTGTGCCATAATCAATGCACTGCTTTGTGTGGAAGCTGCCTTCTCCGCCCGTAATTCCCTGAACCACAATTCTGGAATCTTCGTTGACTAATATTGCCATGTTATGCCTCCACTCTCACTTCACAACCGCTGCCACTTTCTCGGCAGCTTCTTCCAACTCCGATGCCACGGAGAAGTTCAAACCGGACTGTTTCAGAATTTCCGAACCTTCCTTCGCGTTGGTTCCCTGGAGACGGATAACAATGGGTACCTTTACCCCCACTTTTTTTGCCGCTTCCACGATTCCGGTAGCCACCATGTCACAGCGGACAATTCCGCCAAAAATGTTGATCAGCACAGCCTTAACCGCTGGATCAGACAAAATCAGCCGAAATGCGTGTTCCACGCGTTCAGCGTTTGCCGCGCCACCTACATCCAGAAAATTAGCAGGGGATTCACCGGCCAGCTTGATAATATCCATGGTTGCCATTGCCAGGCCGGCGCCGTTGACCATACAGCCCACGTTGCCGTCCAGTTTAATGAAGTTCAAATCATATTTTGATGCTTCCACTTCATAGGGATTCTCTTCCGTAAGGTCCCGAAGCTCTTTCAGATCCGCGTGACGGAACATGGCATTGTCATCGAAATTCATTTTGGCATCCAATGCCAGCACGTTTCCATCACCGGTGACAATCAGGGGATTGATTTCCATCAGTGAAGCGTCCTTGGCTTCAAAAGCCCGGTACAGCTTCATGAAAAACGGAACTGCCTTCTTTGCCACAGCCGGAGAAAGGCCCAGACCGAAGGCCAGATTCCGTGCCTGGAATGGCTGCAGGCCATGTTCCACATCCACATATTCCTTCAGGATTTTTTCAGGGGAATTGGCAGCGACTTCCTCAATTTCCATTCCACCTTCACTGGAAGCCATCACCACCGGTTTCCCGCTGCTGCGATCAATTACAATACCGGCATACAGTTCGTTGGCAATATCCAGTCCCTGTTCCACGAGAACCTTGTTCACCTTTTTTCCCTCAGGACCGGTCTGGTGGGTTACCAGATTCATTCCGATAATCTTTCCCGCCAGATCAAAGGCTTCATTCGGGTTCTTTGCCAGCTTCACTCCACCGCCCTTACCGCGTCCGCCCGCATGGATCTGGGCCTTTACAACGACAACGCCGCCGCCGAGTTTCTCAGCAACTGCTTTTGCCTGGTCCGGAGTCTCGGCCACTTCACCCTCAGGGGTGGGGACACCGAAGCTTCGGAGAATGGCTTTGGCTTGATACTCGTGGATCTTCAACATTTCCTCCTTTTATCTACATGGCCATAAGCGAATGACCATTCACAAAAATCAAAGAATTGTAGCACACTTTATGGTACTTAAAAATTATCCAATTCCAATAACACTTCCTGAATAATCCGTCTTTTTTCTCTGTACGGCAAAAAAGCAGATTTAAAGCTCTGAATAATAACATCTTTCATCTCGTCCAGAGTGAAACCGTAATACTGATGGGCAATCATGAATTCTTTTGTCAGGTCCGTGTCTGAAACCAGCCGGTTATCGGTGTTCAGCGTGATCCTGAGACCCAGATCATAGTAGAGTCGAACCGGGTGGTCTTCGAAGGTCGGGACCGCCTTGGTCTGAATGTTACTGGAAAGGCACACTTCCAGGGGAATTCGATGATCGTTCACATAGTTTAACAAGTCTCCGTTTTCAAACAGTCGGGTCCCGTGGCCGATCCGGTGGGAGCCGCAATAGTGAATCGCCTGATGAATGCTTTCCGGGCCGTATGCTTCTCCCGCGTGGACAGTGGAATTAATATTGTTCTTCAAAGTCAAACGAAAAGCCTCCTGGTGTTCCCGTGCCGGATAGTCTTCTTCCGCACCGGCCAGATCGAAGGCAACAACGCCCTTATTTTTATAGGCGACAGAAAGCTCCGCCAGTCGCATGGAAAACTTCGGGGCAATATTACGGATGCCGCAGACAATCACACCACTTTTTACACCGAAATCCCGTTCCCCCAGTTTCAGACCTTCCAGAACGGCTTCCAGAATTACCGCCAAATTCATATCCTCTTTCTGATGGAGAATGGGAGAATACCGAACTTCAATGTATTTCACATTTTCCTTTGCCACATCTTCAATCAACTCGTATGCGGCACGCGTCAGTGCTTCCGGTTGCTGTAAAACACTGAGCGTAATATCGAAAGCCTTCAGATAATCCACCAGGCTTTTGCAGTCAAATCCGGGCTGAAGCATCTTCTTCAACTTGTCTGTATCATCACTGGGCAGTTTAACCTTCTGCTCCTCCGCCAGTTGCAGGACCGTTTCGAACCGCATGCTCCCGTCCAAATGGCAGTGGAGCTCCACCTTGGGCAATTTTCGAACAAGAGATTCCGTTATCTCAACCGAATCTGCCGCTTCCCCCCTCGGTTTTGTGTCACACTTATACTCTTTTAGACCTGTCTGATATTCATTCGCATTGGACATACACCCTCCCTGATGCTAACTGTTGAAGGCATTATAGCCCACGGCACTGCCCACTGCAACTTGTGCAATACGTGGGGAGCTGGAGCAGAGGTAGGAGTAGGGGTAAGAAAGTGCGAGTGAAAGTGCGAGTGCGAGGCAGAAGGGATTTCGCCATTCCCTGTCTTTACTTAAACTTAAACTTAAACTTGTCCCCACTCACCTCTTTCCCCTCTGACCTTTGTGTTGAGTCTCCTCTTGTCTTCCTCAGCGACCTCTTCAATTTGAGAAGTAGGGGTAGGGGTAGGAGTAGGGGTAAGAAACGGAAAAATCGGGGATCTGGTTATTGTCTTTCTTTCTCAATACATCACGCATCTCTTTCCCTCTGACCTTTGTGCCTTGGTGCCTTGGTGTTGA
>CBEUWV010000085.1:0-7469 GCA_965546895.1 uncultured bacterium | reverse complement strand
TTGAACGCACCTCTTGAGGCCACACCTCGTGCCAGCTCCACAAGGTGGGACGCGTAATCAGAGGGACGAATCCCGGATCGAATCACCCGTTCATCACAGGATTTCTCCTGTTCCACTTTGAATTTTCTAAAAACCAGCCAGGATAAGGGATTAAACCAATAGAACATGGCGACAATCCTTGCTGCCAGACGGGCCAGATCGTCTCTGCGCCGGATGTGGGCAAACTCATGAAGCAACACAATCCTGCGCCGTTCCATTGTCCACTCACTTGCTGACTTCGGTAACAGTACGACGGGTCGTGTGGTTCCGTAGGTCAGTGGAATCGGCACCTGGGGATGGGATGCCACGGCAGTATTTTGATGCAGTCCCAATCTGCGCCGCACAAAGCGTACGACAAATGACCAGCCGTCATCGTACAGCAGCACAGAATGCCGAAACAACCGATGGGCCTGGACCCTCCCCAGAATCAGACGAAGAAAAAGGAATAGCGTCCCGGTTAGCCAGATGGTCCATAAAAGTGCCGCAAACGGGAACGGATTTGCGGAAGAAGGAGCAGTCCCGTTCAACAGTGCAACGTCCTTTGAATCGGCACCTGGGGAGGTTGTGGAGGCACCGGTGGATGTTGTTTCCAGGGTAGTGGATATGCTGTTCCCCGTAACCAGTGAAACACTCACATTCTGAAAAGCCGGTGTCTTACCGTCTTTGACCGGGATGGGTACTGTCCATCCGGTAAAACCAAAATGCACAATTGGAAGTATTACCAGTATCAAAAAGACACCGGACCAGATCCTGTAGCGGGTTGTCGCCGGTCGATTTGCCAGAATTGATGTCAAAAGACCTCCGGCCGCGATCACCAGTACTGTTTTCAGCAGGAAAACGATCCAGGTGGACCGAAGCAGAATGTCTAGCCAGTTGTTCATATCACCGTCCTTCCTTCTTCGCTCGGTCAATCAGTTGCTGCAGGTGTAGAAATTCTTCCTCAGACAGTTCCCCGTCCCGGATGTCCAGCAAAGTTGCCACCGTATCTGCCATGGAACCGTCGAAAAATGTGGACACAAGGTGGTTGAGTGCGGACCGGCGCACTTCCTCCCGCGGTGTCGTGGGCAGGTACATGTACCGGGGGCCGTCCTGACGATGACTCAATGCTCCCTTTTCTTCGAGAATTCGCATCAGGGCTCGAACCGCCGAATAGCTGGGGGGGTCATCCAGGCGGTCCAGAACTTCCTGCACTGTTGCCGAACCCATCTCGTAGATGGCATCCATGATCTGTCTTTCCCTTCGGCTTAACCGGTTCAATGATGTCATCGTGCCTCCCTTAAAATTTTTATTCCCAGTCTCTTTTGCGAACAATCGTGCTAATTATTTAGCATCATGCTAAAAATATAGCACCCAAGCCTTTCCTGTCAACAACTTTTTTCAGGAATTACCCCTGTTTTATTTCACTTTGCCTCAACTATCCCATCTTTTCTGTGTCTTATCCAATCCTGGACTCAGACTCAAATTCAAACTCAAACTCAGACTTCTCTGAATTTTTCTTCTCTGAATTTTTCTCCACGACGTGTGGTTTTTGGGGTAAAATGCAGGTGAAGATTCAAAACTCAGGAGGGTGCGGTGAAGGCAATTGGTGTTTTTTTGCTGGTATTGGTTTTTTTGTTTGTTGCAACATCATGCGGGAAGAAGGCAGACCCTATTCCCCATAAGTCAGGGCCGGTTGCCGTGGAGCCGGTAAAATGAAGATTTCTGAACTTTTCGGCAACCTGACTTTTAATGAAAAGGTGATGCGGGAAAAGCTGTCATTTGAGGTTTTCCAGCGTTTTAAAGCCACCATCGAGCAGGGAGAACCCATGACCCGGGATGTGGCGGAGTGTATTGCCCATGCGCTGAAGGAGTGGGCATTGGAAAACAATGCCACTCACTATACCCACTGGTTTCAACCACTTACCGGCCAGACAGCTGAAAAGCACGATGCCTTTCTGCAGTTCCACGATGGAGGCAGCCCCATAGAGCGCTTTTATGCGTCAGAGCTAATGCAGGGGGAACCGGACGCATCCAGTTTCCCCAGCGGTGGAACCCGGACCACATTCGAGGCCAGGGGATATACCGCATGGGATCCCAAGAGCCCCTGTTTTATTATTGAGGGGGAGGCGACCAACACCCTGTGTATCCCTTCGGTGTTTTTTTCCTACAATGGAGATTCTCTGGACAAGAAATCCACCGCAGCGCATCCATGTGACAGCCGGGGCAGAGCAGGAATACTATCTTATCAACCGGGAAATGTACCGGCAACGGGAAGATCTAATGCTCACAGGGAGAACACTTGTTGGCGCAACACCAATCCGGGGACAAAAGCTCTCCGACCATTATTTTGGGAGCATTCTGCCCGACGTGAAGGCTTTTATGGAGGATGCGGAATTGGAGCTGTACCGCCTGGGTGTGCCGTGTAAGACGCGACACAACGAGGTGGCGCCCAGCCAGTACGAGATTGCGCCGGTGTTTGAAGAAGTGAATATTGCGGCGGACCACAACCAGTTGATGATGATGATGCTGAAGCAGAAAGCAGCAGATCGGGGCTTTGCATCGTTGCTTCACGAGAAACCCTTTCAGGGACTGAACGGCAGTGGTAAACACAACAACTGGTCAATGTCGGATGAAACCGGTACAAATTATTTCAGTCCGGGCAGGAATCGGGAAGAGTTTCTTCGCTTCCTCTGTTTCCTGGTGGCGTTTGTCAATGCCGTTCATTCTCATGAGGTGTTTATCCGGGCATCCGTGGCATCGGCATCCAACGATCACCGTCTGGGAGGAAATGAGGCACCGCCATCCATCATTTCTGTTTTTGTGGGCAGCGCTCTGGAGCAGGTCCTGAAAAATCTGAAGAATGGAAATTTCACAGAACTCACCGGGATGGAGATGATCCAGGCCGGGTTGAAGTATGTTCCGCAGATAGAAAAAGACAACACAGACCGTAACCGGACGTCACCGGTGGCTTTTACCGGGAACAAGTTTGAATTTCGGGCAGTGGGTTCCGGCCAGCCATTGGGTTTTCCAAACACGATATTGAATGCAGCAGTGGCAGAAAGTTTGCGCTCCCTTGCAGAGATGATTCGCAGCGAAGTCAGCGCAGGCAGGGGGCAGGAAGAATCAACCCTGGCAGCGCTGTCCGCTATGCTGGAGAAAAGTGACCGGGTAGTATTCAATGGAAACTGTTACAGCAGGGAATGGAAGGAAGAGGCCGAAAAACGGGGCTTGTCCAATCTCTGTGCCACGCCGGAAGCACTCCGTGCTGCCTTCGGAAGCGAAAGCGAGGCAGCATTTCTTCTTGAGGCAGGTGTGCTGAACCAGACTGAACTGGGTGCGCGTTATGAAATCAAAGTGGAAGAGTATGCTCAAAGGGTGGAAATAGAATCGAGAACACTGCTCAAACTGATTCGAAAGGACATTCGCCCGGCTCTGGTTCAACAGATGAAGGACCTGGATTATCTGGAGTGGGGGATCCGAAGCCGTTATCGGGAAGCAGTGGGGCAGCTGGAACGGGATTCAGTCAGACTGGTCGGTGAATTGGAGGGGTTGCGGGCAATGGATGGCAGTGAAAAACAGGCCCAATTCTGTTTTGGAAGCATTTTGCCGTTGATGGAAAAAATCCGGGATTCAGTTGAAGAAACAGATAGACATCTCTGGCGCTTGCCCGACTACGATCAATTGTTGAGTCGCCGATGACAATAGATTTTCTTTTCTTTCTCGGAAATCGCCTTCAGCCCGGGCATCCTCTTTCTGAGACCAGTCGAAAGCTTGCGTTTCGACTTGCGGTTCACTATGCGGTGCAATTGGTCAACGCGGGTCTTTTTTTCAAACAATTGGGGTGGATGCCTGAATCATTACTGCTGAAGAATATCAGTGTGACAGAAGACGGATTCCTCTTCCTGCAACCGGGTTGTTCGGGAAAGGAGGAATTTGATGAAGGGGAATTTCTGCGCCGCATCTACCGCTTGTTTTTGCAGATATTACTCCGAAAAGACGTTTTGCCCAAAGGGAAAACACTGGGTCAGGTAATTGTAAACTATCCCAGGGAATTTACGGATGCGCTGGAGGCGCTCAACGACCCGGAAATGACACTGGTACATTTCAAGTGGCGGATCCTCGACTATTGGAAAGACAATGCCATGGATTCCCGCCTGCTTTCCTTCCGATTCCACTGCAGTCTGCCGGAGACGGCGCCCATCGTGCTATTGCCATTTTGCAATGCGTTGATGCCGGTTGTGGAATCCTGCGCGGGCCGGTGGACTGAAAGCTCTGAAATAAAACCGCTCCCCTTTGGGGCCTATGATCGATTTGCCGATATGTTTTATTTTCTAAATCTTCCGAAACATGGGTTGGAACACCTTCCGGCTCCAGACGCACTGAAAGGCAGAATACAGACGGTGCTGAAAAAATCAGCCGGATTGATTCAGGAAGAATTTTGCGCGGTACTGAATGAAGATAATCTGGACAGCTATTCATTGGATATCTTCACCTGGCTTTCCGAGAAACTGCCGGTGAGATTTCTGGTATTAACGCGTCAACCGTTTTCCAGCCGGTGGAACCGGAGTCTGGAATCCAGGAAGGCCGCAGTCTGGAACCCCCGGGCAACAGATGAAAAACTGGAAGTAAGAAGCGGTATTCTGTCCCGGTTTGACACAGCCATTTTCCATGAACAGGCAAAATCCAGGACATCGGATTCTCTTGCTCTGGCCTTGCAGTGGATGGAACAGGATGAAGAATGGCGGAACAATTTTTCCCATGCATCCCTTGGACTTGATCCGGCAGAAAAAAAAGCGCTTTTGTCCGGTGCCCCCAACGAAATGCTGGACCGAAAGGGATTGTCAGAACCACTGGGGACTCTGTTTCCTTCCGGCTTCGAAGAACTGAAACAACTGTCTGATGAAATAATTAAGGAAGTGGAAAGGGGAACTGACGGGGCTGTGTCCCGGATTCTGAGCCGCTTGGAAAATGACACCGGTCTCTTTCTCATGGCCCAGTCTGTGGCAGACAACGATGCGGACTTACCGGAAGAGGTTTCTTCACTGATTTGTTATGCAACAAGACAATTTAAGGCAGCCATCAGCCATATGGAGTCATTGAAGACACGACCGGCCTTTGCGAACCTGTATGCCAATGCGCTTTTTGAAAGCGGAGAGCTCGATCAGATGGAGTCTTTTTGTCAGGAACAGGGCATTCGCCCCTCATGTTACAACTTCCTTATGGCGCAACGGGGGGAAGAATTCAGTATGGAAGCGCTGAGTTCGGAACATCAATTCCAGGTACTTCTGATGCAGGGGAAACTGGAAGAGTTGAAAATCCAGCTCTTGGAATATGAGCAAGAACACGGGAAAGACTCCCTTTTCTACGAATTTCAAGGAGAATTGGCTTTTCGCAGCGACCCATCGGAGGGGGAATTGCTGCTTCGAGAAGGAATTCAACTGGCTAAGGAGAATCGACAACTGTACCGCAAGGCATTTCTCCTGAAAAGACTGGGTAACGCATTGTTCAAAATCCCCAGATTCCGGGATGCCGAGGTTTGCTATTACCAGGCGATGGAACTATTTGTTTCACTCGGAAATGCCTGGCAATTTGAAAAAGTGGCGTACAACATGGCCATGGTTGATATGAATCTATGCCGGCTGGATGCGGCAGCAGACGTATTCCGGAAAGACTTGAAAAAGAACCGGGCGAGCGGTCATAGCCGGTATGTTGTATTCAACTTAAAGGCGCTGGGGAAAGTGGCAGCCATGGCGTACCGTTTTGAAGAAGCGGCCGTCTTGCTGGAGGAGGCACTTCGTCTGGCAGAAGATAGTGGATTTGAAGAGGAAATTACCGGCATTCATTACATACTGGTTACGGTTTTTCTGGAGCTTGGAAAGCTGGAAAAGGCACGTAAATCCCTGGACAACCTGACTGAGAGGGCAAAGGGGCAACCCTTCTGGGACACGCAGATTCACATTCTGAATGTTGAATGCTTGCGAAAAGCAGGAGATATTGAGGCCGCGGGAACTGAGCTGGCAAAAATTGATCCCGGAAGTCTTTCCCCTGATGATGTCCTCTACGTGCGGGTCCTGGATGCCCTCATTTCTTCCCGTTCACTGGCGGAAGTGGCAGACCTCTATGCAGACGCGGGGAATGCCGTTTCTGAGCAGTTTATTTTCTCCCTTCGGGCCTGGCTTCTGGACAGCTATCCACGTCTTGCCGGGCTCGTAGATGAAGGGGAGTTGCAAGAGAATTACCGGCGCGTACGGGCTTTCAATGAGGTTCTTGCCATCCGTTTTCGTACTCATTTGATGAAGCGTAAACGGAGCTTTCTGGACCCGGAAATATTTACCTTGTTAAAAAGGATAATGGACCATGCAAAGAAAAACGAACAAGCCAGCTTTCACCAGGCGTTTCGACGAATGGGGGAGTGGGCCGGTTTCACGAATTTTGAACTGAGAAACTCAAGTACGCCTGCAAAGGATGATTCCTTTTCCATCGGAGATTCAGAGGGTCGATTCTTTCTGGATGTTCAACCGGAACCGGAAAAAGAACTTATGCCTTTTCTTAATTTTGTGTTAAAGTTTGCCGCTTCAAATTTTCCCCGGCTGTCCCCGGCCGTTCGGGAAGATACAGACTCCACATGTCCTTATCTTTCACTGATTGTGGGCCATTCCGAACCGGTGCTACAGTTGAAAGGTGAAATATCCCGGGCAGCAGATTTCATGTTCCCGGTGCTGGTGACGGGAGAAAGCGGATCCGGAAAGGAGCTGACTGCCCGTGCCGTTCATTTCTGTTCCAGCCGAAGAGACAAACCCTTTCTGGCTATTAACTGCGCGGCATTACCGGACAACCTGATGGAGAGTGAGCTCTTTGGCTATGCCCGAGGTGCTTTTACCGGCGCTCAGGTAACCCGGGCAGGTTTGCTGGAGTCTGCCCGGGACGGCACCTTGTTTATGGATGAAATCGGCGAAATGCCCATGGCGACCCAGGCCAAGCTGTTACGGGTACTTCAGGAGCGGGAATTCTACCGCCTCGGTGATGCCACTCCCCGAAAAGTGAATGCGCGATTTGTCTTTGCAACGAATCGGGACCTGGAATTGGCGGTGAAAGAAAAGCAATTTCGGAAAGACCTCTACTACCGGATTGCCGGATTTCGCTTGAGCATCCCATCGTTGAACCAAAGGCGGGAAGACATTCCGGAGCTTGCGGACTACCTGTTGCATCAGATGGAAGATGGTGCGGGAAAGAAACTGAGTGAAAAAGCAAGAAAGGTTTTGTCCGCATACACGTATCGGGGCAATGTCCGGGAGCTCCAGAACATACTGATGATGGGAATTGTCAACGTGGGGAGTGCAGCTGAAATCCAGCCGGAACACCTTTCAATTGTAGCGGGAACGGCTCCAGTGGCCTATTCGGGCAAATTGAAGCAGGCTACCCGGGCATTTCAGAAACAGTATCTCCGTCAG
>CBEUWV010000084.1:0-7504 GCA_965546895.1 uncultured bacterium | reverse complement strand
GGCCGGTTCGTTGACGATGGGGTCAGATGGGCCGAAGACTGTTACCACCGGTGTTCCCATCAGGGATGCGATGTGCATAGGTCCCGTATCGCCGCCGATAAACACCCTGGAAGCACCTATAAATGCCGCCAGTTCTTTCATAGTAGTGGCGGGCAGCACAATCGGGAGTTCATTGGCGGTTTCCATCAGCCGATCCACAATTTCCTCTTCACCCGGCCCCCAGCCGACCAGTACCGGCATTTGCAGTGTCAATTGAATCATGTCGGATAATTTTGCGTAGTTTTCCGGGGACCAGCGTTTATATCGTCCCCGGGCAGAAGTGCCGGGATAGAGGAAGGCAGCGGATTTCAACCCGATACCGTATTTCGCAAGAAATTCTTCCGCCATTTTCCTGTCGTCAAAAGAGACGGGAAGGCCCGGATTCTGTTCTGTTGCGGTGGGGCTGAAGTACCGGGCCAGGAGAAAATTCCGGGCATAACGGGAGAGAGGACCGGGTACTCCGGCTATTTTTTCATTAGTAAAGAGGGTATTCCACTCCTTCGCAATTCCCTTAGAATATCCCACCCGTCTTTTGCAGCCAGTGAGCCGCGCGTAGAGTCCGCTTTTCAGAATGCCGTGAAAGTCCACCACCAGATCGTAGCGTTCCCCCCGAAGTTCCCGGATAAAACGGAAAAAGGAAGAGATTTGCTTGCAGATTCCCATTTTCTTCCAGGCCCTGCGAGGCACCAGCTTCAGTTCAACCCCGGGAAATGCGGTTAGAATATCGGCGCATCGGTCTTCCACCAGCCAATGGATCACAGCGTCGGGGAACATATTTTGAATTGCGTGGATGGCAGGGGCTGTTCGCACCGCGTCCCCGATTGCGGAGAGTCGAATCACCAGTATCTTTTCCGGTTTGGCTTGGGAAGTCCGTGGGTCTGTTTCTGTCGTCATGGCCCCATTATTTCAGACTCGGACCAAAGTCGCAAATGCTTCGTCTGCCCGGTGGGTCAAAATTACCCATACTGGCTGATAAAATGAAGCTATAACCCCGGGTTCGTCTGGTCGGGAAGAAAGCCCTGTTCCCGGTATGGTATCGGGAACAGGAGTTGGGTTTATTTCAGAAAATCGTCCTTTAACCTGGCGATGTCATTTCCATACTGGTCTTTCAGATGGTCAATTCGGGTATCCAGATAGCGAATCCTGGCATCGGATTCCATCAGAAAGAACTTCAGAATATCCTGTTTGTCCGGGTTCTGTTCCGCAATGGGCAGATACAACTTCAGACGGTACAAAATGGATGCCATTTCAACCAGGTAGGTGGCGGTGTAATCATGGAAGTCCGGGTTTTCCATCTCCTGAACCGCTGCAACGGCTGCCAGTGTTTTGTCCAGGAGAGCCACCACTTGCTCCTGCTGTTTTTTCAGGCTGGAGAATTTCATGGTCCGAACCTCTTCCATTTCCTTCTCAAACAGACCTTTGACGATGGAGCCGATGGCTGCCACAACCTGAAGCTGGGTTGTTCCTTCGTAGATGTTGGTGATTCGGGCGTCCCGAAGGAGTCGTTCCACTTTGAAGTCTTTCATGTAGCCGACGCCGCCATGAATCTGCAGAGAATCGTATGCAGCCTTGTTGGCCAGTTCCGTAAGTGTGAATTTGCTGAGCGGCGTAAGAAAATCCGCCAGCGCGGCAGTGGCCTTCAGTTGATCTTTGACCTTTTCACCCGCTTCCGCTTTCCGTTCGTAGATTTCCATCATGTCCACCGCGAGGGCGGTCTGGTAGAGAAGCGCCCGCCCGGTTTCGATTTCGGCCTGCATGCTTTTCAGCATCTGGTACACGGCGGGGATTTCCACAATGCGTTTACCGAACTGCTCCCGCTCATTGGCATAAGCCACTGCTTCTTCATAGGCCGCCTGGGCTACACCCAGTGCCTGGGCGGAAACCGCCAGCCTCGCACCGTTCATCAGGCTCATGACGTACTTGATCAGTCCGAATTTCCGTTTCCCCACCAGCTCAGCCGGTGCCATGTTGAATTGAAGCTCACAGGTTGGAGAACCATGGATACCGAGCTTATTTTCAATGCGCCGAACTACAATCTCCGAACCCTTTTCGCAGAGATACATGGAGAGGCCCCGGCCACTGGTTGTACCGGGTTCAGACCGGGCCAGTACCAGCAATACATCGCCGGAACCATTGGTGATAAACCGTTTTACTCCGTCCAGATACCACTTGCCGTCTTTTTCAATGGCTTTCAGGCTCACCGCCTGTAGATCAGAACCCGCGTCCGGTTCGGTCAGGGCCATTGCGCCGGAAACTTCCCCTCTTGCGAACTTCGGCAGAATTCGTTGTTTCTGATCCTCAGAACCGAATTTCTGCAGGGTTACCGCGATGTCCTGAAGCCCGTAGAGGTTCATCAACAAAGCATCTGCCTGGCTGATCATTTCCACAATGATATTGTTGACGCTCACCGGCATTGAAAGGCCGCCGAAACGGCGGTCAAGGATGGCACCCATGTAGCCGGACTGGGCCAGCATATCCATATTTTCCTGTGTTTCTTTTGCCCAGGACACCGCTCCGTCTTCCAGTGTGCATCCATTTTCGTCGACGGCTTCCGCCCGGGGAGCGATAAAGTCTCCGGCAATTTCACCGGCATTTTTCAGCAGCATATCATACCAGGTAAGTGCTTCTTCCATAGATCCGAGGGAGTCAGCCCCCTTGTTTTCGAACCCGTGTTCCAGGTCCCGGACCACGGGTTCCAGTTTCAATTGGGAAAAATGGAGTTTTCGGCTTGAGTTATAGTAATTGCTCATTCTGCCTCCTCCTTCAGGTACTTGATCATGGTGGGAATCACTTCTTTCATGTCACCGACAATTCCCATGTGGGCAATTTGAAAGATGGGGGCATCGGGGTCCGTGTTGATGGCCACAATTTTGGCCGAATCTTCCATCCCGGCCCGGTGCTGAACCGATCCTGAGATACCACAGGCAATATACAGCTTGGGACGGACCACGGAACCGGTCTGGCCGATCTGCCGTTCCTTATCCACAAAGCCGAAGTCAACGGCTGCCCGGCTGGCCCCTACTTCGGCTCCCAGTGCATGAGCAAGATCAAACACCAGCTTGAAGTTGTCCCGGCTTCCGACACCGGCACCACCCGCCACAACCGTATTGGCGGACTGGAAATTGACCGAAGAAATCTTTGCCACGGTGGACAAAAATTCACTTCTGATCCACTCCGGCTTTACCCTTGCCTCAAAGGTCGTAATATTCGGTTTTCTATCCAGCACCTGTTCCGGCAGCCGCATCACCCCTTCCCGGACGGTAGACATGATGGGGCGATGCTCCGGCGTTACAATTGTAGCCAGAATATTACCGCCGAATGCCGGACGCACCTGGTACAAAATCTTTCCGCTGTCTTTAAAATCATCCACGTAAAGCTGCGTACAGTCGGCGGTAAGTCCGGTTCTCATGGCAGAGGCCACCAGTGGTGCCACATCCCGGCCCGTGTGGGTGGCGCCAAAGAGAACGAAGTCCGGATCTTCCGATTCAATCATTGCCTTCAAAACGTGTTTGAAGGCGATGGAGTGCAGGTGATCCAGTTTTTCGTCAGTAAACTGAACCAGTCGATCCATGCCGTACTGAAACAGCCTTTCGGAATCTTCCGGGAGCCGGTCTCCACAGAAAAGACCAACAATTTCACCATTGTGCTCTGCCATCAGTGAATGGGCTTTCCAGGCCAGCTCCATGCTGACATCCCGCAAGCGGTTGGTGAGGGGATTTTTTTCAACAAAAACAGCTGTCTTCATCTCTCCACCTCTGCATAGTCTTTAACGATGTTTCTCACCATCTCCTGGATGCCGGTTTTTTCCTTGTTAAACAATTGAAGGTCTGTTCCCTTCAGCGTGATGCTCTTGATTTTATGTACTTTCGTCGGGCTTCCGCTCAGGCCGCAGCGTTCCGGGTCCAGCCCCATGTCGTCCAGTGTCCAGGAAGGAATCACCCAGTCATTTGTCTTTGCTGATTCGAGCCCTTCCCCATCAAAATCCGATTCCAGGCCCGATCGGAAAAACTTCAGCATCCGTGCCGCGTTTGGAAAACGGGGGGTATTGGCTGAGGCTGTTACGGTCAACAGAACCGGAAAACCGGTGCGGATTGTTTCAGACCGGGTTTCGCCATCCCGTTCCACAACCACATGGTCCTGAGCAATTTCCTTTATCTCGGTAACATAGGTGACCTGATTGAAATCAATCTTCTCAGCAACCTGCGGTCCCACCTGGGCGGTATCTCCGTCAATGGCCTGGCGCCCGGCCAGAACCAGCTGCACATTTCCCAGTTTCTTCACCGCTTCAGCCAGCACATAAGAAGTTGCCAGTGTATCCGCAGCGGCGAACCGACGGTCCGAGATCAGCCAAACCCGGTCCGCACCCATGTAAAGCGCATGCTTCAGAATCTCCACCGCCTTGGGTGGCCCCATGGTAATCACATGGACTTCAAATCCGAGTTTTTCGCCAATTGTCAGCCCCATTTCCAGGGCATTCAGGTCTTCCGGGTTGAAAATGGCAGGAAGCGCCGCCCGGTTGACAGTCCCGTCCGGCTTCATGGCGTCTCCTGTGACGTTTGCCGTATCCGGAACCTGTTTGGCGAGAACCACAATCTTTTTCATTTCTCCTCCAGAGTCTTCCAAACAAAGATAGGAAGAAAATTACCAGAAAACACCCCACAAGTCAAAGGAGAAGGGGACATTTTGAGGTTAAGTAAAGAAAAGGCATTGAGCCTCACGCTCTGCCTTTTTCCTTAGGAATCTGATTACTGCGATGGGATTGTTGGCAAAGTCCCACAGTCTCCAGGTTTTCCTGGTTAACTGGCAGCATCCCCTCTCTTCAAACCACTTCCTCTTGCCCAAACTGTGTTACAATGAGTTGTATTTTAGACCGAAGGGAGGTGCCGGATGGGTAACCTTGGAATTGGTGAAATTCTTCTGATTTTTCTTGTACTTCTACTCCTTTTTGGTGGCAAGAAGCTCCCACAACTGGCGGAGGGAATGGGAAAAGCACTGAAAAACTTCCGAAAGGCCGTGCAGGAACCTGAAGAAAGCGAACCGTCGAAAGAAAAAGAAAACAAAGAAACAGAATAGATCACCTGTTCGCAGGAGGCGCCTTCATGTTTGGAATGGGCATCGGTGAACTGGTATTGATTTTTGTCATTGCTCTCATCGTTTTCGGACCCGAAAAACTGCCTTCAGTTGCCCGTACAGTGGGTAAGCTTGCCCGGGATCTGAAGCGCACCACCACTGAATTGACAGAAACCATTCAACGTGAAATGGATATTGAAGACATCAAGACAACTCTGGACCTTCCCGCTGAGGTGCGGCGAAACGTCCGAAATCTTGTTCTTCCTCCGGAGGAAGTGGCACGCAGAAAAAAGGAAAAACTGAAGGAGATTGAGGAAAAAAAGATGAAACAGGCGGCAAAAGAGCCGGCATCTGTTACCGACGAAGCAGCTCCAGCCACTGAAGGGAAGGAAACGGAGGAAGAGATCAATGAATGAAGAACTGACTTCTTTTTTCAGTCACCTCTCAGACCTTCGCAAGCGGCTGATCTATTCTCTGCTGTTTCTCTTTCTGGGTTTCGTAGCCTGTTATGGGTTCCACAAACAACTGTTTCATATTGTCGCTCTTCCGCTACTTAACATTGCGCCAAAACAATACCCCAACGTGTTTGCCTTTCACACCCTCAGTGAGCCCTTTTTTACCTACCTGCGATTATCATTCTATGTGGGAATTTTCGTCGCATCTCCCTTTGTGCTGCATCAGGTGTGGCTTTTTATTTCCCCGGCCCTCTACAAAGAGGAAAAGAAATATGCGGTTCCATTTATTCTCTTTTCCACACTTCTTTTTCTGGCGGGGGGCTATTTCGGTTACGCCATCGGGCTCAAATACATGATTTCTTTCTTTCTTCAAGAAGCGCATGGGCTGGTTCCGGTGTTGACCATGGACAAGTACATTTCGTTGACCACCACAGTAATCCTTGGGATGGGGCTGGTATTTGAAACACCGATCATCATTCTATTTCTTGCGCTGATGGGATTGGTGGACCATATCTTTCTACTGAAAAAGTTCAAATATGCGTTTGTCATTGTTTTCATTATTGCTGCCGTTATCACCCCTTCCGGTGATCCGGTTACCCAGACCGTTTTTGCGCTGCCCATGTTGATCCTTTACCTGCTTGGCATACTGGTCGCCTACATTTTCGGCCGGGACCGGAAGGAAAGGGAAAGCATAGACAAGGTTGAGTAGAAGGGAAGGGAGAGTGATGCGTGATGTTGTGCCTTTGGCACTGTGATGAGTGATGAGTTGGGAAAAGGACGAAGGAAGCCACTTCTTGATTTTCTGTCACCTACCCATCCTCGCCACATCTATTTAACAGCCAGGAAAGCCGCTATCAGAGGGGATCTGAGAAAATGTCCCGGTTGGAGATTTCAGATAGCTTGATTTCCCGGATTGTTTGCTCTTTCTTGCCAAAAATACGCTTTCGCCAAGCCAGGTTTTCTGACGGTTCCAGAAAGATTTCTCCTTCATAGGCCTCGTTGAAGACGGCCTTGGTAGGCGGTACCTGAAAGAACAGAAACCCTGTTTTCAAGTCTTTCCGATCCAGCCAGCGGCGAAAGGACTGGATATCGTAAACCCCGATTCGCTCTCCGCTCACCAGTGGCACAAAATCCTGATTTTCGGCATTCGTGAACATCTTTCGATAGATAAGGGAGGATTCACAGCCACAGTAGTTCTGGCGGTATAGATCATATTTACGGGACTCTTCCACTGACTTTCGAAAACCGTCTTCCTTTTTGAAATCAGATGAAAGATAGGGAATATGGTATTTTTTTGCCACAGCCTCCCCGATGCGATTGATCCGCTGAATCAGTTTGTGGGGGCTGACGGTAAGTACAGTGGCAAAGAGGTCAAAACCATTGGCGCTGGCATATCGGGCAGTCTCTTCCAGCCGCAGCCGGTAGCAGATTGAACACCGGCCCGCCTTTTCCGGCTGATATTTAAGGTGCCGGACGCGTTGTTCAAAAACTTCCGGCTCAAAAGGCGGTTCTGCCAGGCGATACCCCTTTGACTCTGTCAGCCGGCGCATTTCTCTTGCCCGTTTTTCATGTTCTTTTGCCGGATAAATATTGGGGTTGTAGAAAAAGCAGGTCACTTCGTAATCCTGTTCCAGTTTTTCAGGAATCCACGCGGCGTCCGGCGCGCAACAGATATGGAGTAAAAGCCTTTTCTTCATGGTGAAAGTATAGCACGAGACAGAGAAAGAGTGCGAATCAAGCCATCCAACAACTTACCGGGAAGGAGAAGCTTTCATGGCTGGGAAACGACTGGAGCAGGCATGGAAAAGTACCAGAGAAAAAGAGTCTCATCTTTCAAAATCAAAATAGGGGACAGCCACCGTTTTTGAACCATTTATCTTATTCTTTTTTATCACTTAACGCTGTTTTGCCAGAAGCAGGCTTCTTGGGACGGCCCACCG
>CBEUWV010000083.1:0-7524 GCA_965546895.1 uncultured bacterium | reverse complement strand
ATTCTGAGCCTTCAGGCCAGGCTGGTTACGGAGTGCCTTTGATACTTCCATTCGTCCGGCCCATATTTCCCCGGCAGCAACCTTGCCCAATGCCGCTGTCAGAATGTCTTCATCAATCTTGTCAGAAAGAAAACCTCTGACACCTTTCAGTAGAAGATTTGCTTTTTCATCAGAGCTAAAGTTATCATTTACAAATACGATACATGATTCCGGATAATAGGTCTTGAAACGATGCAGAACGGTGTTCAATTCGGTGAGTTCCATCAGGGCGCATTCGGCGCAGATGAGAAAAATGTCCCCGACCGGTTTTTCATTTTGAAGAAATACCTCGCTGAGATGACGAAAGTGGGCGGCAAAAACGAAATCCGGGTGGCTGTCCGTGAAATGGAGCAATCCCTCCCGGAAGAAATTGTGACCACAGACAAGAGAGAGTGTAGCCAGTGGTGCCGGAGAAAGCTCCCCCGTAGTTTTCAGCGCTTCTTCCCGTTTTTTTATGGCCGTTTCGATTGCGGCAAGGACATCTTTTGTGGATGCGGCTTTGGACAGATAATCCGAGGCTCCGTCCTTCAGCGCTTTAACGGCCGAATTGTAATTGGCATACGCAGTAATGAGTATTGTCTGTACTGTGGGGAATTGTCTGTGAATCGCCTTGTTGAGCAATAAACCGTCTGTTTCTCCTTCCATTTTGAGATCCAGGAGCGCAACGTCACATTCCATGTCTGCCAGCTCACGGAGCGCTTCAGAAGTGCTGCCCGCCTGCCGAGTTTGATATCCTTCGTCTTCCAGTAAATAGGAAAAGCTGTTACGAACAAGAGGATCGTCATCCACAATCAGTATGTTACCCCTCGCCATGGATTTCCTCCATCAGGGGCAGCTGAATAACAAAACAGGTCTCCATTTGCTCATTCTCCTCCAGAAACAATTCTCCATCATAATTTCTGACAATATTATAACTGATATTGAGGCCCAGGCCGACTCCCCGTTTCCTTTTTCTTGTAAAAAAGGGTTCAAAAATGCGATTCCTGATTTCTTCAGGAATTCCATCTCCATTGTCTGAGACCCGGACCTGAATTGCGTCCTGTTCTACTATGGAGGTGACGACATCGATTTCTGTACAATTGGCATCCATTGCGTTTCTGAGCAGATTCAGGAGCACCTGCTCCAGTTGATGAGCGGAAACGAATATTCGTCCTTTTCCGTCATCCCGGAAATGTACAGCTGGTCCATTTTCTCCAGCGGCGGCCTGGAACCGTTCAATGGCTGAGCGAACAACAGGGATCAGTTCGGTGGGGAGCCCCTCCACTTCATCTTCTCTGAAAAAGCGGAGAAGGTTTCTTGTAAGGGTTTCCATGTCATTCAGTTCCCTTTGAACCATGTCAAACATTTCTCTGTCTTTGTCCGTGATTGATGCTGTTGTGAGTTTTCGCTGGATCGGAGTCAGGCAGTTTTGAATGACCCGGATTGGCGTTAGAATCTCGTGGGAAAGCTCTGCAGCAATTCGTCCGGCGGAAACAAGCTTTTCTCTTATCAACTCCCTGGCGCGGAGGATTTCTTTTTCTTTTTCAATTTTCTGAAGATTCCAATATAGATTGTTGAGTACTTCGTGGAGAGAATCCAGGTCATCCACAGCTTTCGTGTGGGCAGCAGGTACTGAGAGTCGGCCGGATATTTTCCCGACTATGTTGAGGAGGAAATGCAGCCGCCGGTTAAACAGGCGCTGAGTGCCATTCAGGTGCAAAGTCATTAATAAACTGGTGAGTAGTAGAAATATCACGAGCCCCCATAAAATCTTTTGAGAGGCAATAGAATATGTTTTGTCCGCAGATATGCGAAGAAGCAATCCTGTATCTGGAGTTGTTCCGGCAATATAGCTGACGACTTCCAGATGGTGACGGTTATTTTGAAAATGTACGAGTCCCGTGTTCAGGAACGTTTCACCACCGGGAAACCATGCAGGTATCATATGGTCTTTCAGGTTAAAAATAGAAATTTGAATGGGAAGCTGAAGAAGGGTGGCGAGCCTGGATGTAAAAGCGGAACTGAGATATCGGGCCATAACCAGATAACCTTCCGGAACAGGCGATTCCTCAGTTTCGGTTTCGTATACAATGGGTTGGGATTGCACATAGAAGGCGTTTCCAGCCAGCAGATTCAGGCCATTGAAGCGGTAGTTTTGAGATTTCAGCGTGCGGGCCAGGTAATCTATGGTTTTAGATTGCAAAGCGGGTGTGAAAACTGCGCGAAAACTGTTTCCGGCTGTTTGTGTGTACAGGGCCTTTCCATTTTTGTCCAGAACCATGATGATGTCAATATTATAGTCGTCACAGACACCATCCGGCAGGTTCTTTTCCGCAAAGGCCTCTGTCCAGTGATGAACAGCGTTTGCCATTTCGTCCCAATTAGCCCAGTCGCTGCAAAGGAGGCTCAAATCACTATTTCCATACCAGAACGCAGAGATGGCACGACGAGACAGATCCACAGCCCGTGATTCACTGTGACGTCGCTGGAAACGAGGCAAAATGGAAAAACTTGTCAGGAAGACCGCAATTATCTGGAGTGCGATCAATAATACGGGAATCAGAGCACGGGACTGGAAGTATCTGGTGATGGCTCCTTTTCTCATGGGTATGCCGCTTTTGGGATGATCATTTACTGTTTATCGGTATGACAACGGGTTGCCATATTTTCACAGGCGTCTTATCGTTGTACAAAGCTGGAGAAAATCTCCATTTCAGCACAGTCTTCAATGCCTGGCTGATGGCTGCGCCATTCTTTTCATCCTTTCGGAGATGGCTTTCGAGGTAAAAAGCATTTTGCACGAACCCGGTTTCATCAATGTAGGCGTTGACTACGATAAAACCGCGCACTTTTCCAAAGGATCCTTTCTTTTCCAGTGTTGCCGAGGGGTGAACTATTGGCTTTGCCGGCGTTACGAGATCAGAAAAAGGCACCAGTTCACCGGGGTCAACCCGTTTAAGTGAGGTATTTTCTTTCCTGAGCGAATCAATTGTTTCTTCCATTGATTCTTTCTCTTTTCTGAGTTTTTCTGCTTTGCTCTGAGCGTCCAGCATATCGGAAACGAGTTTTCTGGAAGCATTTCCTTCCTGATTCATATTGCTTTGAAGAGTCCGGATCGTACTCTTTAATTTCCCCGTTGTGTCTTGAAATTCCCTTATGGTGGCTTTTGCAGTGTTAACCTGACTCTTCAGATCCTGATTACTTTTCTGCGCCTTTTTCAATTCGGTTTTCATCTTTTCCCGGGCTTTTTCTGCATTCTCAATTGATTTTTCTCTTTCACGAATCTTCTGTTTCAGAGATTGAATTTCCTTGTTTCGAGTGTCGATACTCTGGTTCAATTGCTCAATCGCGGTCAGAAGCTCTCCTTTCCCCTTTCTTGAGTCGGATACGCGGTGCGTCATTTTCTTCAATTTCTGTTGAATGTCTTTCAAGCTGATTTCTGTCTCAGTCATTTTTTGCTTGCTTGTTGCAAGTTCTTTTGCCAGTTGTGTTGTCTTTAGTTGCTGCAATTGAAGTTGGTGGTACAAGAAACCGGCGGCGAAAAGTGCCCCTGCCAGTAGAACCAGTAGCAGGACGGTCAGGAAAACACGCTTTTTTTGAGGCGTGGGTTTTTCCCGCTTCTCTTCCGGAGTTCGGATCCTCGCGGCCTGCCTGAATTCAAATTCTTCCAGTGGTGTCCGTTGATCATTCATCGAATGTAATTATACCCTTGGTAATCAATTCTGCAAAAATCATTTTGGCCCGTTCTTCAGGTATTGGGGAAATCTTGATAATTGAATTTATATCCCACTTCCCGTTGATTCTGGACACCAGAAAACCTTCTTCGGGGGAAAGGCTCTGAGTGGCCAGGTCCTTCAGGGAACATGCGAGCTTCGGGACCGCTTTTCCATTGCGGATCAGCTTCTCTGCCTTTTCAAGCAAGCGATTCAGCTGTTCCCGAATTGGTTCAGAACTGGGATATTTTACGAGGAAAGACTCTGCCATGAGGTAGGATTCAATGAACCCGGATTTTGCGAGGGCTTTGATTTTCGGGGCCACTTCTTCTGCGAGGTCGTGCTGAAACGCCTGTATTGGTTTTTTCAAACGAATCAGCCCATTCTGGTGACACTCAAACAGATTTTTGAAGACAATAAACTTTGAAGACCGGAATTCCATCGTGATGTCGTCGATGGTTTTCTTCCCATCCAGTGCCCGGAGCAGTTTTGTGAGATTGGACGAGAGGGGAAGCGCATTCACAATTCGGTTGACGTCCGGAACTGGAATATATTCTCCGTTGGGAATTGTCTTTCTTATTCTTGCCCACTCGTCTACCCGGCGAACCCCTTCTAAAATAATGGTTGTCACGTCAAGATTGATGTTGATGAATTCCTTTCCCAGAGTTTCTGCATCTATGAATTCAAACTCACCGGATTCCCAGAGAAAAATATCGAACAGAGACTCCTGAGCCTTAATTTCCAGGAACATTCGAATTTCAGAAAGATTAAGGATGCCTTCATCTACCAGGATTTTGCCAAGCATCATCTCGTTTTTTTCCTGGGTTTCCAGCAGTTCTTTCAAACCTTCTTCGGTAATTTTTCCATAACTGATCAGGAATTGTCCCAGATATTCTCTGGGATTAGTTGAGGATGTGGCGACAATTTGCCCGCCTTTGAAAAAAATCTGTTTCTTGAAGCGGTCGCCGGTCAGATGAAGTGCGCCAGTCTTATGCCCGTGGTGTATCCACTGCAATACGTCAGCTATGGCCATCAGATTGATCTTGCCCTTCAGCTCTGATTGCATTATTTCCCCTTTTTGTTCCTTTTTCTGTTCGCCCAGTCTGGAATCACTGTCTGTCTTACACGGGAGATAGCCAGTGAGTGTGAAGGTACTTCCTTTGTGATTGTGGAACCGGCTCCGACATACGCGTCGTCCCCTATGGAAACGGGTGCCACCAGTTGGCTGTCTGAGCCTATGAATGCGCGCTTTCCGATTTCTGTATGATGCTTTTTTTCGCCATCATAGTTGCAGGTAATGGTTCCGGCTCCGATATTGGTTTCTTCTCCGATTTCAGTATCTCCGAGGTAACTCAAGTGAGACGCTTTGACACGGGGATGAAGAACGGCCTTCTTGGTTTCTACGAAATTTCCGACCTTGACGCCCGATTTCAGGACTGTTCCCGGTCTCAAATGGGCCATTGGTCCGACGGCGCAGTTGGCTCCAATTATGGATTCTGTGACAACAGAATAGGGTTTGATTTCACAGTCTTCCGAAATGGTGGAATCCCTGAGAATGGCGCCGGCATGAATGGTGCAACCGGACTTAATCGTTGTATTCCCGAAAATGTGGGCCGGGCCATAAATGGTGGTGTCCGGTTCAATCTCAACCGGTTCCTCAATCCGAACGCTTTCGGGATTCAGGATGGTGACGCCGGAAAGCATCAGATCCCCTTTTTTCCGATTCAGTGCAGTTGTATCTGCAATAGCCAATTGTTCTCTGTTGTTTACTCCGAGAAAATCGTCAGGATCTTCTGCGGTGAATACTTTTACGTCAAACCCCTTCCCGGACAAAATTGAGGGAAGATCGGTCAAATAGTACTCATTCTGCACATTATCGTTCTTAATAGACTGAAGGAATCCCACAAGATGCCTGGCCCTGAAAACATACACACCGCCATTTACGAGAGAAATCTTCCGTTCTTCAGCCGATGCGTCTTTATCCTCCACTATGGAAGAAAATTCATTATTGATTGTGACAATTCTTCCATAGCCTGTAGGGTCTTCCGGTGTAAACGCAAGGATGGCGCAGTCTACTTCCCGTGCCATGGTTTGATCCAGAAAAGCGGAAAGCGAAGCAGTGCGAAGGAGGGGGAGATCTCCAGGCAGAATCAGGACATAGCCATTAGAATTCTCATAAAAGGGAAGAGCACAGCTCACAGCGTGCCCGGTTCCAAGTCGCTTATCCTGATGGAAAACAGTCACATCAGGGTAAATGGAATGCAGTCGTGCAGCAGAGTTTTCAAAATCCGTTCCCAGGATCACAGCGGCATTTTCAACAAGGGGTGAAACCGCCTTAAAAACGCGAAAGAGAATGGGTACGCCGGCCACTTCATGAAAAACCTTCGGCAGCCTGGATCGCATCCGGGTTCCTTCGCCTGCGGCAAGAATCAATGCTCTTGTTTCCATGGAAAACCCCTACGGTGTTGTCAGATTTTCTTGTAACTCAGCTAAGTACTCGTCATTTTCCGCGTAGAATTTGTTGGCGTTATTCCTGGCAATCGCTTTTTCCAGGAATGCATTTGCTGTTTCAAAATCCCCTTTCCCCGCATGGGCTGATGCCATTACATAAAGAATTGCATCATTACTCGGGTCCTTTTTTAACAGAGGCTGGAGGAGTGCCAGAGACTCTTCAAACTGGTGCTCATTGATTAGAAAAATAGCCCTTGCAAAGGGGTCAAAAGATTCTTCGGTTTCCAGTTCTTTCAGTTTCCTGCTGCAGTATCGAATCTGTGTATTGCACTTTTCCCTGAATTGCGGGTTCTTTGCCTTTTCGGCGAGTTTTTCAAATGCGCTCATGGCTTCCTTGTATTTTTCTTTTCCCAGCAAGCCCAATGATTTCTCGTAGCCCTTTATATTCATAGCACCTCCAGTCTGTTCACTGACAAAATCATACCACAGATCCAGTGCCGCTACCAGATGGCCGCGCTATCCTCTGCAGGGCAACTCAATAGGTCGTGGGTGATTGTGCAAAAGAGAATGGGGGAAAGAATGGGGCCACCTTCATCTTTTTGTCACTCATCGCCTATCATCGCGGCGCAATCCTATCATTCATTACCCGGTTCAAGAACTAGACTGAAGCTCCGTTTCAAACCCCTCTTTGCCTGGCCTTCTCAGAAAGTGACAGCAATCTGGAGCTGCACGGAGGTGCCCCGGATTGTGGGCGTTTCGGTGTCCCTTAGATGGGTCGTCCGGTATCTCGTGACTTCGAGACCGGCCTGGAGATGATTTGAAAAACTGTATGTGGAGCCGAGGGAGATGCGGTGGTTGTGCATGATCACGTCCTCAGGGTTATGGAGGCTCAATAGTTGTATGGACGAGTCTGTCAAGGAAAATGTACCAAGTCCCACCCACGCTTTCCAGTTTGCCCTTTGAAAAAGGAGTTCAGTGAGACCGCCGGTCGCGGAAATCTCATGAATGTGGTCATTTTCCGGAATCGCGAAATCAATCAGAATATCGGTTGTGAAAAACTGGGATCCGGCGTTTGATAGGAAACCGGAATTCAGCCAGGTGATAGATTCTGAAAGGGGGAGATTAAGCTCAGCCATTATTGCGGTGGGGTGAAAGTGTTCACCGGAATCGATCATCATGTCTCCGGCATGTCCGGCAATTTTTCCACTTCCCCATCCGAAATCAAAAAATAGTGCCCATTCAACCGCCGGCCGATCCGCTGAAAATGGTTGCCCGTCCAGGCTGCCGTTTTGTGCCGCTTCATCCGTAATTGAGAAAACGAGGGTGAAATGCTTTTTCAGTT
>CBEUWV010000082.1:0-7542 GCA_965546895.1 uncultured bacterium | reverse complement strand
TTAAAGTACACGGACCCGTCCTTTTCGTATGCGTGGCCCTTCTTGAACAGTGTGGAGATCAGTGAGATCATGTCGTCAATCGTTCGGGTTGCCCGGGGATACTCCTCAACCGGTTCCATATTCAGGGTCTGGCAGTCCTCCATGAAGGCTTCTATATATTTTTCAGTGTAATCATCAAGGCCAAGGCCCTGTTCTTTTGCCTTGCGGATGGTTTTGTCATCCACATCTGTCAGGTTCATCACCTGCTTCACCTGGAACCCACGATATTTAAGGTAGCGCCGCATCAGGTCCTCAAAACAGAAGGTGCGAAAGTTGCCGATGTGGGCATAATCATACACCGTGGGACCGCAGGTGTAGATTGTCACAAGGTTATTATTCAATGGGGTAAAGGTCTCCACATTTCGAGTCAATGTGTTGTACAACTTCATAGTTCACTCCATTCGCTTAGTCCCGCGAATTATAGCACAGACCGGTCCCCGGCCGGGGTGTCGGATGTATTGGGCCAAATGTTGAGTGACAGAAAAAGAGATGAGATTGAGCCGATTCCCGGGTTTTTCCTGATATGATACCGACTCACTTCTGCCCTTGAAAAATCATTTGAATATTTGAAACTTTGTGGAGAACCTGGCAGTATAAGTTACTAAACAATTTTGTAAAGTCAAAGTTGGATTTAAGACTGCAAAGGAGTGCACGATGAAAAAAATGCTATTAATTTTACTTGTCATTTCCGGATTGCAGGTCACAGCCGGCGAATATGTGATCGACGGTGCACATAGCAACGTTATGTTCAAGATCAAGCATATGACGATCAGTTCTGTAGCCGGCCGTTTTGAAAAATTCAAAGGTTCATTTACCTTTGACCCGAAACACGTGGATCAGTCCACTGGGAATGTCACGATTGATGTCAACAGCGTGAATACTGATGTGGCGGATCGGGACAAGCACCTGAAATCTCCCGAATTCTTTGATGTTGCCAAATATCCTCAGATGATCTTTAAGTCTACAAAGGTCATCGTCAAGGACAAAAACCATTTTCAACTCAAGGGCAACTTGACCCTCCATGGCGTGACCCAGGCCATTACGCTGAATGTTGAATACGGTGGAATGGTTGTCGATCCCTGGGGGAATACCCGTGTGGCTTTCAGTGCTACTGGAAAGCTCAACCGCAAGGATTACGGGTTGATGTGGAACAAGCTGCTAGAAACCGGTGGACTCCTCGTTGGTGAAGAGGTCACTATAAACATTGGGGTAGAAGCCATATTGCAGAAGTAGTCAGTCGTTAACCTGGAAGACGTGATTGTAACAAGGTAGCAGACGAGAACGTTTGTTGCAGGAGGACCCAATGGCACAAAAGATTTTTCCGGCCAGAGAACGCGGGAAGACACGAACAGACTGGCTCACAAGCTATCATTTGTTTTCATTTGGAAACTGGGACAACCCGGAACGCAGAGGTTTTGGTTCGCTCCGTGTATTCAACGAAGACAGAGTTCGCCCCAAAACAGGTTTCGGGCTGCATTCACATGACAATATGGAAATCATATCCATTGTGCTTGATGGCCAACTGGAACATCTTGACACAACCGGAAACCAGGGAGTTCTGGTTCCCGGCGACATTCAGGTGATGTCAGCCGGATCTGGAATCCGACATGCTGAACGAAACCCGTCACACGACCGGCCTGCACGCTTTCTGCAGATCTGGATACACCCGGACAAGCCTGGATATCATCCGTCCTACCACCAGATTCATGTGGGCACTGATCCCACAAAAGGCTTCAAACCAATTGTTTCAGATGGAACAATTCCACAAACGGCTCCCATCAATGCCGACGCGACAATCAGCATGGCGTATTTGCTTCGGCATGAAACAGTCGTCTTTCCCGCATGCAAACCGCATCGAGGGTTGTTTCTATATGTTGTTGAAGGGAAGATTACATGGTCAGATTGTGCACTGGAAAAAGGGGACTCCCTTCAATGCACAGAGATTAAAACATCTCAGTGGACGGCTGACGTTAAGTCAACAGTGGTTTTGATAGATGTCCCGATCCATTGATCCTTGCTTCTATGTTTTTTCTTTGTGTCGGTATGAATAAATTGCCGGGTCATGGAAGCGGCTTATTCGGGAACCCACCGGAAAAATCTGTATGAGGTGAGTTTAGGGCCGGTCGTTTTTTAGCGGGAAAAGGCCTTTGTCAGGGTTCGGGGACAAGATCCACTTTATCCAGGTCAATCATCCTGAAAGCCTTGATGACCTCAGGCAGATAGAATTGTCCTTCCATGGCGGAAAGCTCATCTCGTGTTTCCACAAGTGTCTTTTGCTCTTTGTATTTTCTGTAGGGGCTGGTCATCGCCTCAAAGGAATCAGCGAGGGAGATGATGTTGGCAGCGATTGAAATATCCCGAGTCCCTCCAGGGTAACCGCTTCCATCCATGTTTTCGTGGTGTTGGAAGACAATGCGGGCAATGTCCCGAAAATTAAGTTTTTCCAGGATATCCCTGCTGAAGGTTACGTGGCGAAATACGTATTTCAACTCATAATCTGTGAGTTTCCCTATTTTGTTGATCAGAATCCACGGGAGTTTCAGTTTCCCAACATCATGGACATATGCCGCAAGATAGAGTGTCTGGAGATCCAACTGGTTCTGGATATACGGAAAGAGGGTGAGCATCTTCTTGCCAATCATGTAAGACAGGGATGCAACTCTGCTGGAGTGCTTTTTCCCCGTGTACCAGTCCTTTTCTTCCAGAAAGTCTACAAACTGTTTCAAGAGAGAATTCCCCTGCATGTAGAACTCGCTGGCATCTTTCCTGTTTTCCGGAAATGACATGGAGAATTTCTGGGCAATGTCCAGGAAAACATCCATAACATACAGCTCCATAAACACGTCGGGGGTATTAAAGGAAGCACGGAACGCAAGTTTAGCATCGCTGTATGCACTGGAAAAGTCCGAACAGTAAGAATGCAGGAATGCACGGGCCGCGTAGTAGTAGTATCCATGGGCGGTCTGAAAATCTTTGTTGGCGTTGAGCATGCGAAACGCCTTTTCCAGAGCAGCCTCAGATTTGGAGGGATATCCCATGCTTGCATAGGTCAGTGCCTGCTGACACAGGTAGAAAAAACGGTGTCGTTTTTTCCCGGCCGTGTTCAGATTTCGAGAATACTCAAGAGCGTTTTCGAAGATTGTTTTTCTTTTCCCGGAACCCGCTTTCTCGGTTCTGGCCATTTCCAGTGAAGCAATGGTATGAGTGTGAGTCAAGCGCTGGCGCAGTTCAGGGCCAGACAGTGGAAGCATTGTAGAGAAAGGACCTTCCGGCCTGGCTTTTTCAAAATAATTCAACGCTCTTCTACTTGTGGAAACAGCCACATTGAAGTTTCTGCGTTGAAGCGCGATCATGGATTGGGTAGTCAGATTAAACACATAGCAAGGTGTGATTTCAGCACCGGACAATCTCAGTGATTCAGCAAGATAATGATCAGCTTCCTCATCCATACCCAGTGCTGCGAACAGGTAAGCGATTGCCGCTGTAATCAGAAGGCGGG
Organism: uncultured bacterium; assembly: GCA_965546895.1. Lineage (GTDB taxonomy): Bacteria > Acidobacteriota > Holophagae > Thermotomaculales > Thermotomaculaceae > UM-FILTER-49-7. The sequence continues at coordinate 4,004 of CBEUWV010000082.1, read as the reverse complement.
TTTTGTTATCCAGTTTCTTGTCAAAAGATTCATGTACCTGTGTCACAAGTTTCAGGGCTGTCAGGAGATCACCCGTCTCAATGAAATTTTGGGTGTACTGGAACAGCTGCTTCCGATAACTTTCAAATTCTTCTTTTTCCGCCATTGACTGTTCGAAATGCTTGACTATGGAATCCAGGATGAGCGGCACCCGTTGTGAGTATAACTCAAAATCTTTTTTTGAAAGTGTCTTTATATTGCGCATCCGGCTCAGGACAATTTTCTTCACCATCCCATTGTAAAAAATATGAACGAAATAATCAAGGATAGTTCTTAAAATTGATAATAGTCTCTTTGTTATCTTTTGAATTGCCGCAACATAGCTGTATTTGATTCTCCTGCTGGTGAGATGAAATTGCAGATGCCGGGTGCTCAAACCTGTGAATGTGTGAGAAAGGTGAAGTGAACAGGCCCCAGTTCGCTGTTTTCGTTCAGATTCGCAGTAAGCATATAAATCCGTATTGTGTATTTATTATATCTTTTCCCTTGCCTGAATGAATAAAACTCGTAAAATATCAGATATAGAAAGAACAAACAGGGAGGATGAGATGACGAACAGCATGCCTGAGAATGGCACGAAAGCCCCGGGATTCTCGTTGTTGAATGCGGATGAGCAATCGGTTCAATTGGAGGACTTCAGGGGTAAATGGCTGGTCCTGTATTTCTATCCAACGGACAATACACCTGGATGTACAATGGAGGCACTGGATTTTACAGCTCTCAAGGGTGAGTTTGAAAAGGAAGGGGCTGTCATTGCAGGTGTGAGTCCGGATTCGTGCAAAAGGCACCGAAACTTTGTCGCTAAAAAGGATCTGACGATTGAATTGCTCAGTGATCCGGAGCATCAGGCTCTGGAAGCGTATGGCGTATGGCAGTTGAAAAAGAACTATGGCAGAGAGTACATGGGTGTAGTGCGGTCTACTTTTCTCATTGATCCTGAGGGAAACATAGAGAAAAAATGGGCAAAGGTTAAAGTAAAAGGACATGCTGAGGCGGTTCTGGAAGCACTTTCCAGGGCCAAAACAGAGAACAGGAGGGTGTGATGGCTCAGAATTTTGAGATTGTAGAGCGGGTGGGAGTGTCTTCCGTAAGTATCAGCGATGCGATTAAGTCTGCGGTGTTCGGGGCAAGGAAAGAGCGCCCGGTTGCATGGTTTGAAGTAATCCAGCAGCGGGGACGTGTGACTGACAATGGCGATCTGGAGTATCAGGTGACTGTCAAGGTGGGACGGAAACTCGGATAGCGAAAATCATTGAATTTCTAATTGAGAAAACAGAGCAGTTTTCATGGAAGGTGAAAATGCCGGATCTCTTTGGGGTTGAACGCGATCGTCGGTAATTCGAGACTCAATTCCCCTTTGTTCTAAGAGTATCGGAGTTTGGAAACCCTCCTTGACAGTCCGGGTATTTGCCTGTTGAAAATAGTTTTTTGGTGTTATAATCCACCTGTCACTGCTTATTGAGGAGGACATATGGCAAAAGTAAAAGGTGCAGTTGTCATCAACACGGAGAACTGCAAAGGGTGCGGTCTGTGCATTAATGCCTGCCCGACAGATACGTTGGGTTTTTCTAAAGAGATCAACTCAAAGGGGTTTAATTACTCCGAAATGGTACAGGATGAGTGTATTGCCTGCATGAGTTGTGCGTTGGTATGCCCGGATGCCGTAATTACGGTGTACCGGATGAAAAGGGACAAAGCGGTTTAGGAGGATGTTGAAGTGAGTGAAATGCTATTGATGAAGGGAAATGAAGCGATGGCAGAATCCGCTATCCGAGCCGGGTGCGAGGGATATTTTGCGTACCCCATTACACCACAGTCTGAGGTGGCGGAATACATGGCCCGTGAAGCGCCGAAACATGGACGCGTGTTTCTGCAGGCGGAATCGGAACTGGCCGCAATTAATATGCTGTACGGTGCGGCAGGAGCAGGTTTCAAAGTATGGACATCCTCATCCTCTCCCGGCATCTCGTTGATGCAGGAAGGGATTTCATATATTGCAGGGGCAATGTTGCCCTGCGTAATTGTCAATGTTAACCGCGGTGGACCCGGTTTGGGAACCATTCAGCCCTCCCAGGGCGATTATTTTCAGACAGTGAAGGGCGGCGGCCATGGCGACTACCGTTTGATTACCCTGGCGCCATCCACGGTTCAGGAAATCGCCGACTACATGGGCCTGGCTTTTGACCTGGCGTGGAAATACCGGAATCCGGCAATGATTCTCATGGACGGTGCCCTGGGTCAGATGATGGAAAAAGTTCAGTTCAAGCCCTATACCGAACCGGCCAGAGACCTCTCATGGTCCACCCGGGGGAAACCGGAAGACCGGGACAGTAATTTCATTACCTCGCTGTTCATCAAGCCGGAAGAGATGGAGCAGGTGAACCTGCAGCTCCAGGCTACCTATCGGGAGATTGAGAAAAACGAAGTCCGGTACGATTCCTACGAAACCGACGATGCCGATCTGGTGCTTGTGGCTTATGGATTATCCGCACGGATTGCCAGTAAGGTCATGCATATCTTGCGGAATAAGGGACTGAAAGTCGGGCTGGTGAAGCCGATTACACTGTGGCCATATCCATACAAGGTGCTGAATGATCTGGCAGATAAAGCGAAAGGGTTCTTTGTTATGGAACTCAACGCGGGCCAGATGGTGGAAGATGTCCGCCTCGGTGTCAATGGCAAGAAGGAAGTCGGTTTTTACGGCAGAATGGGCGGCATGATCTATTCACCAGAAGAAGTTGCGGAGAAGGTCGAAGCCTTTGCCCGTAAAATCGGGATGTAAGGAGAGAGAAATGGGTATTACAGTTTCCCTTGAAAATATGGAAAAAGTTTACGAAAGGCCAAAGACACTGAAAGATAAGGTGATGCATTATTGCCCCGGTTGCGGTCATGGTGTATCCCACCGCCTTGTAATGGAAGTTGTGGAAGAATTGGGCATTCAGAATAATACCGTCGGTGTGGCACCGGTGGGATGCTCGGTGTTCGCATACTATTACATGGATGTGGATATGCAGGAAGCCGCACATGGCCGGGCCTGTGCCGTGGCTACCGGAATCAAACGGATGATGCCGGACCACTATGTGTTCACGTACCAGGGTGACGGCGATCTTGCCGCCATCGGTACCAACGAAACCATTCATGCCTGCAATCGTGGAGAAAACATCACCGTCGTTTTCATCAACAACGCCATTTACGGTATGACTGGTGGGCAGATGGCGCCCACAACATTGATTGGTCAGACTGCCACCACCTGTCCGTTTGGCCGGGAACAGGTGGCAAACGGTTACCCTATCCGGATGTCTGAACTGGTAGCCCAGTTGCCCGGGACCATTTACGTGGAACGGGTTGCCGTAAATACGCCGGCACGGGTACGGAAGGCAAAAAAGGCGCTGACGAAAGCATTCAAAAGCCAGGAATTGAAAAAGGGCACATCTTTTATTGAGATTATTTCAAATTGTCCTTCCAACTGGAAAATGACGCCGGTGGAATCCAACAAGTGGCTGGATGAAAACATGTTGTCCTACTACCCTCTTGGCTTGTACAAAGATGAAATCAGTGGAGAGTGAGACATGTTAGAAGAAATTGTATTTGCGGGATTCGGCGGCCAGGGCGTTCTGTCTATGGGCCAGATCATTGCCTACTCCGGCATGATTGAAAATCGCGAGGTCTGCTGGATGCCGTCCTATGGGCCGGAAATGAGGGGCGGAACGGCCAATTGTATTGTGTCTTTGTCCGACGAACCGATTTCATCTCCGATTCTGGCACTGTTTGACACAGTGGTAGCATTGAATCAGCCTTCATTTGAGAAATTTGAGCCGGAAGTGAAACCCGGTGGTGTTTTGATTTATGATGCGACAAACATCAAGATCAAATCAAGCCGGACCGACATTGATGTGCTGGCAATTCCAGGGAGTGACAAGGCAAATGAACTGGGTAACCCCCGGATGATGGGGATGATTTTGCTG
>CBEUWV010000081.1:0-7599 GCA_965546895.1 uncultured bacterium | reverse complement strand
CCCTACTTTGCCATTGAGAAACCCAGGGGCAGTGGGGCTGTTGAAAAAGGTCCATAAAAACCTATGATAAAATCCGTGTTTTTCTGGCAATTATCCGGTCCAAATGTTATAATAATCCATAGATAAATAAACATGTTCCTCGATAAAAGGAGGTGTCATGCTGGACCGGAAAGACCGATCTCAACACGCCTTATTCATTCCGGGCTCCCTGGTGGATTATATCCCCCAAAACCACACCCTGAAGCGGGTAGACAAAGTCCTGGATCTAAGCTGGCTTCGGGAAGAAGTTGCTGACTGCTACGACCTCACCAACGGTCGTCCCGGGATTGACCCGGAGGCCGCCGTCCGTCTCATGCTGGCTGGGTTCTTCCAAGGCATCGTCCATGATCGGAAATTGATGAGGGAAGCGGAAGTCAACATTGCCATCCGTTGGTTTGCGGGGTATGACCTGACGGATAAACTGCCCCATCACAGCTCCCTGACCCGCATCCGGCAACGGTGGGGCATGGAACGCTTTCTGAAAATCTTTCAGAAAACCGTAGAAGCCTGCAACAAAGCGGGACTGATCAACGGGGAAACCATCCATGTTGATGCAACATTGATTCGTGCTGACGCATCCTGGGAAAGCCTGACCACCGAGCATGCGGAAACCGTATTCGATCAAAATAATGATGATGTAAAAGAAAACAAAGCAAGTGGTAGTAGCAAAGGGAAGAAGAAAAAGAAGGGGCGCCCCGGGAAAACCCCCAAAAAGGCAAAGAAAAAAAAGAAAATAAGCAAAACAGACCCCGAAGCCAGCATGACCACCAGCAAACACAGCTTCCACATGGAACCCAGCTACAAACAGCACACCGCTGTAGATGATAAAGCAGGCATCGTTGTGGATGTCAAAGTCACCACAGGAGAACAGAATGAAGGCAAAGAACTCCTGGACCAAGTGAAACGGATTGAAACACAAACCGGTAAAACCCCCCAGTCCGTCACAGCGGACATGAGCTATGCGCATGGCAGCAATTACGGGGGACTTGAGAAAGAGGGAATTAATGCGGTCATTCCACCGAACCTGAAAATCAGCAAAAAGAAACGGTTCCCATCCATTCGGTTCAAATACGATGCCCACCATGACATTGTAAAATGCCCGGGGAAACAGATACTGACAAAAAGAACGAAAAAAGACAATGGATGGATCTATCACTGTGGTACCAGAATCTGCCAAGCATGCAAACACAAAGAAAAATGCCTTCCGGACACAGGCAAATACAGAACGATTCTCATCGTGGATGGGTACGAAGCCCTGCTCAGAGCCAGAAGGAGGAAACGAAATGGCTGGGACAAAACCACCTGTGAACTCTATGTACGTCACAAATGGCGGGTAGAGGGAGCACATGGAGAAGCCAAGACCCAGCATGGCTTACGCCGCGCAGTGCGTAGGGGTCTTGAGAACGTAGCCATTCAGGTCTATCTGACCGCTACCGTGATGAATCTGAAACGCCTCGCGGCGTTTTGTTCGTCTTTTTTCAAGAAAAAGGTCCCTATTTTTGGCCATTCTGGTTTTCGAGGATGGATTTTGAGGCCGATTTAGGAAATTTTATAGGATGCTTTCTTCAGAAGTAGCAAGATAGCAAAACGAAAGCTATCTGTCAGGTTTAACCGGGTTATTCAACAGCCCCACAGTCCCCCCGGAGGTGCAATGGACATACTTTCACAGACAATATTTCAGGGTTGGGGACAATACGTCCTTGTCGGAGTGATCGTGTTTCTGGGTCAGTTCATCTACACAGCCATTGGATTCGGCTCCGGAATGGTAAGCATCTCCCTCCTTGCACTGTTCTTTGGAAATATCAATGTATTTGTGCCGTTTTTCCTGCTGCTCTGCCTTCCCACCGAACTTACCGTCAGCTTTAAAGACCGCGAACACATTGATTTTCACCGGACAGGGAAGTTCCTGCTCTTCATTTTCCCCGGCCTCATTGCCGGCGCTTACCTGCTGAAATCCGCCCCGGACAGAAGTCTCGTTATATGGCTGGGCGTGATTGTGTCTCTGCTGGCTGTCTATTATCTGTTTTTTGAGGAAAAGACCACTTTTACGTTGAAAAACCGGGCCTGGATTCCATTTTTTGGTGGGATCAGCGGGTTGCTGGGCGGCGTTTACGGCATCAGCGGTCCGCCCCTCATTGTGTACTTCAAAGCACTAAGAATGGACAAAACCAGTTTCCGTGTTGCCCTCCTCAGCATCTTTCTTGCCATGAGTATTTTTCGCACCGGTTTATATGCAGCCATTCACCTTTACACGCTGCCGATTCTGACAAGTGCGGCACTGGCCCTGCCATTTGCACTGCTGGGGGTCCTTGCAGGCATGAAGGCTCACCATCGAATTCCGGAACAGTTGTTCAGGCGGATTACCTCCGCCGTGCTATTGGCGTCCGGCGTTCTTCTTTTCTGGAAAAATTTCTAACCCGACTTTCGCACCCTGAGGAATAAGTTCTTCCTGAGGAGGAGAAGCAGGTGGACAGAAAAATCGGTACTTGCTCCGCAGGTACCGTGATTCGTAACTTGTAACTTGTGCAGAAAATCAGAGACTTGACGATATGCTGTCATCACCAATTTTCTTATTTTTTTCCGGTCAGAAAACAGAAGACTGAAAACAGAACACTTCTTTTACAACCTTAACCTTGCCTTCTACTCAAACTTATCCCCTTCCCCCATGTGACAGACTATCCAGCAATTTCAGGAAACCCTTTCGAATTTCGATGTAATCGGTAAGGCGAATATCCGCATCTTTTTCAATGAGCCGCATGACAAAATTCGATATCGGCTTCGGTACCCGCGTTTCCACCTGCCTGGGAGGAATCGGGCTTCGATACAAAATCGCGTACATCAATTCTGCCATGTCATCCCCCGTGTACGGTGCAATCCCCGTAATCATCTCGTATACCATAATTCCGATGGCATAGTAATCCACCGCGGAACTCGCGTGCTTAGTTCCCCCAAGGCTCTCCGGCGGTACATACATAATGGTGCCTGCCACAAGGCCGGTCCGGGTCAAGGTCGTGGCACCGGCCAAACGCGCAAGTCCCAGATCCAGCAGCTTGAGGCTGGACCTGGTAAATTCAACCGGATCCTTCACCTCATCTACAAGCTTAAAATCCGATTTTTCAAGAATCACAATATTTTCTGGCTTTACATCCCGGTGAACAATCCCCCTTTCGTGCAGATAGTGCAGGGTGTCGCAGAGCACCACGCCAATTGATAAAACGGCGCGAATGCTCAGGCCCTCCTCCATTAAATCCCGCAGAGAAACGCCCTGACAAAACTCCATTGTATAGAAAAGACGGCCGCCCTCTTTTCCACTGTCGTAAATACGAACAACATTGGGATGATCTATCTCCTGCCCTATTTTCCCTTCTCTGAGAAAGCGTTTCTTTGCATCTTCATCTGAAATATCAGAATCCAGCACCTTCAAGGCGACCATCCGGTCACTCTTCTTTGAGACCGCTTTGTACACGGTTCCCATGCCGCCTCGGCCCACAGTTTCCAGAATCCTGTATTTTCCGAACATATGGGTGGAACGCCACTGTTTCGCCATAAACCAGACCCGATGCGTGCCCTTTGCCAGCAGGTTCATCAGTATCCCTGAAAAAACCAGCAGGAAGGCCAGAAACCACAGGGTCCGCCACCAGGGAGTCAATACGGTGAAGCTGAACTCGGCCGGCTCCTTGCTCCAGACGCCGTCATTGTTGGCGGCGTACACCAGAAAGCGGTAATCACCGGGGTCGAGGTTGGTATAGAACTCATTCAGGCTTTCTGTTTCTTCAAACCCTTTGTCGAAACCCTCCAGCATAACCCGGTACCGGTTCCGGGACGGAATCAGGTAGGAAAGACCGGCGTATTTGATGGACAATCGCTTCCAGCCCGGCTTCAACTGCATGGGCTCAGAAACAGATACAGGATAGTCGTCCACCTTTACACCTTCCACCACTACCGGCGGCGGAACGGTGTTTTTCATAATTGAGTCCGGGGTTACGACTGCCAGCCCATTGGGTGTGGGAAACCACACTCGTCCCGTTGTATCCCGGCAACCGGTAGGCTGCGTTCCCCCCATGCCTTCCCGATCCGGCAGACCGTCCGCCCTGCCAAACAGGCGGAAAACAGCCTTTTTCCCTGTATCCATAGCCTGATTCAGATTTCTTCTGGATATCATGGCAATACCATCTGCCGTGTTCATCCAGAACGCGCCGTTTCCGTCCGGCACAATCTGATATACGGTGTCGCTGGGTAGGCCCTTATTCAAGCCCATAGAATTAAAATCATCCGACTGGAACCGGGACAAACCCTGGTCCGTTCCGATCCACAGCTTCCCGCCTGTATCCGGTAGAACACAAAACACAAAGTTAGATGCCAGGCCATCTTTTTTGTGGAATGCCCGGATTTCATCCCCTTTGATTCGATAAAGCCCATCAGACGTTCCCACCCAGGTCACATCCTCAACTATCGAGATGCATCGAATGTCCACTTTCCCCAAGCGTATAGATTCACGGAAATGGGTCAATTTCCCATCATTCAATTGGTACAGTCCAAATCTGCTGCCAATCCATATAGTGCCATCCTTCCCTTTTTCAATGGCATAAATCTTCCGGATTCCGGAAATCATGCATTGAGCAGCCATCCTTCCATTCTGCCATCTCAACCGGAACAGGCCGTTTTCATTTGTTCCCACCAATAAGTCATTGTTCAATCCGGGACAAAATGAAATAATTTTCTTTCCTGGAAGAACCGTCTGAACGATACCATCCGGTTGAACCCACCCCAAGCCCTTCGGCGTCCCGGCCCAGACCGAACCGTCCTTCGTTGCCGCTACACAGAAGGTGACCTGATGGGGCAATCCGTCCTTCTTTCCCAGACTGATAAATATCGAATCCCGAAACCGCCCCAGCCCCTGTACAGACCCCACCCAGATGGCCCCTTCCCTGTCCTCAAAAATGGAAGTCAAATTGCTGGACAATAATCCGTCTTTTTCTTCCATCTTCTCAACATGACCTTTCCACCGGCGGTAAGTCCCCTGCCGTTCCGTCCCCACCCATAGCGCGTTATTTGAATCCACGTAGATTGCCTTGATTCTGGAAGATCCAAATTCCGGCACAAATTCTACCTTCCGGCTATTCTTTGGCAAATGGAAAATACCGGAAAACGTTCCGATCCACAGGGAACCATCTGACTCCGGAAAGACACAGGTGGGGATAAAATCGGAGGTTCTACGTTGAATCGAAATCGTATGTCCATCAGACCGTAGAAAAAGCCCCTTTTCTGTAACGATCCACATACCGCCTTCAGACCACTCGTGGATATCCAGAATGGGACTCTTGGGGTCAGATTCGCTCACCGCAACCCCTTCAAAGCGGTCCCCCCGCAATCGGCAAAGGCCTGCATTGGTTCCCACCCAGAGTACTCCCTGACGATCCACGAGCAATTGGGTAATATAATTGTGGGCTAATCCATCCCCGGTCCCGTACCGCCTGAATGCACCGTTCTGATATCGAATCAGCCCATCCATTGTTGCAAGCCAGAGAGAACCATCCAATTGTTCTGCAATGTCCGCCACATCATTTGACCGAAACGCCGAGACTGTCCGGTTATTGAACCGCTCAAACTCTGTGCCATCGTACCGAATCAACCCCTTTTCAGTCCCGAACCAGAGGTAACCATCTCGGCTCTGAAAAATACAGTAGGTCCCACCCCCTGGATAGCGGCTGATTGCCTCCCATTGTTCCAGTGTGGTCAACTTCAACGGAACTTTCGGGTTCAGGGCAAGACTGGGAAGAGCAATTCCCAGCCATAAAATAATGCTGCACCAGCAAATACTGATTCTACTCACAACTATTTATCCCGAAACCCCGATTTCGGACGCTTATTGTTTTCCCTTATCGTTGCAATACTTTCCCGGCTTTTCATCTTCAGAATCTACTTCTGTCACCACTTGATCCGTAGCATCCATCTCTGCCAGTTCGGCTTCCAGCACTCTCAGTTTTTCATCCTGTTTTTCCATGTTTTTCCTCCTTTATTCTGGAAAGTGCATGCAGTACCACCGCCTCCCGCAGGCAATGTTTCCACCTTGTACAGGCCGGGCCCGGCCCCAGACGCATCAAGCGGTCCGGACAGGCTCCCATGCAGATGGGCAAAATGTTGCAATCCCGGCACTCCGGCCAGTGAACCGGGGTAAAGTTTTCCCACTTCTCTGAACTCCCGTTGAACCTGTGCGGGTCCGACACGTGACCGATGGCTTTTTCCGGCTTTCCCACGTCGTTCCAGCATTTTGTCAATGCACCGTCCGGGGCAACCACAAAGGCGTTTGCTGAAATTGCGCCGCACACCGGCATGGAAGGCAGCTTCAATCGCTCCCGCCGCCCCTCGCGGTAATTGTCCAGCATAAAGTCTACAAGTGAATCTGAAAACCCGCCCACATCCATGCAGGCATCCCGATAAATCGAATCGTCATCTGAAACCGCTTCCACCATGCCCAAGGACAGGTCCACACGGAAAAGGAGGCTTGCTTCCCCCAATATCGTTTTCACCCGTTTCCATGCGTCCCGGTTCTCTAAGTCCAGATTGATGCGAACCCGGATGGTTTCAAACAAATCCACCGTTTCCTTCAGATTGTTCAAGATGACGTCGAAGGTAGCGCCGCCTCCCCTCAATTTTCGCCTTTTATCGTGGATTTCCGGTGGACCGTCCAGGGTCACCTGGATTTCATTGATCCCCGCAGCCGACAAATTCTCCGCAGTTTCTCTCGTCAGCAGATAACCGTTGGTGATCAGAGAGAAATCAGTGGCCGCCGCTTTTCCATCCGCCAGTTTCTTCATCTCATCGCTCAGGGCCACAACTGTGTCCGGGACCAGCAGGGGCTCACCTCCATACCAGGTCACAGAGAGTTTTCCTCCCTTTTCCAGTCGGTTCCCAATGAAATGAAGAAGCTGATTCCCGGTTTTTTTGTCCATCTGTACCACTTGTCTTGTCTCGTAGCAGTAGGGACAGGCAAAGTTGCAGTCCAGTGTCGGTGCGATGGTCAGGTCCAAGCGGCTTGTTGCCGCCCGTTTCTTCCGGTATTGCTCCAGTACTTCATTCAGCTCATCTCTGTCCGTTGGAATCAGCACTCCGTTGTCCCGCAACATGGCCCGGACGCTATCCGGCAGTTTCTGCCATCCCCCGCTGTGGCTGCTATCTGACACCGAATCATAATGTTTCGGCGTCATCCGCAGCACTGAACCGCTTCGGGCGTTGTACACAATTCTCAGTTTGTCTGCCATCTGGAAGAAGTGGTTGTATCGGGATAACTTTTCCGTCATCGCATCCTCACCGGACAAGTCTGATGAACCGAAAGGTGTATGTGGTGCCCACCACCACGTTCAAGTTGTACATTAGTAAAAGTATATCACGAAGACATAAAGAAGTGTCAGTGAAAAGGAATGGGTGGAAAAAGTTTAAGTTTGAGTCTAAGTTTAAGTAAAGGCAGGGAATGGCCAATTCCCTGATTTTTCTTACTCCTACCCCTGCTCTGCAGAGTGATGAGTGATGGGTGATGGGTGATGAGTGGGAGTAGGGGAC
>CBEUWV010000080.1:0-7603 GCA_965546895.1 uncultured bacterium | reverse complement strand
CATACTGGGTAAGGATTTTACGATATTCGGCTTCTTTCTGGCTCAGTTGACCGTCCAGCTGGTCAATTTTTGCCGCCATTTTCTGCATTTTCTCAACCTGGTGTTTCTCCATGAGATTACACCCGGTTCCCATGACGAGAATCCCGGCAATGAATAGTCCAATAAGTTTTTTCAACATTTTTTGTCCTCCTTAAAACAGATGTTTTCAAGAAAAAGCCCCTTCGCCGGGGCAGTCGGTCCCGCGAAACGCCTGTCTTTTCTTTCGAATAGAGCGGGCAATTCTTCCATCGTCATTTTCCCTTTACCGATCCAGATCAGAGTGCCGACAATGATACGGACCATGTTATGGAGAAAACGATTCCCTGAAATTATATATTCTAAATGGTCATTCTGCAACTTATTAAAACGAGATTCGGTAATTTCCCGTACGGTTGTTCTGGCCGAGCAGTGAGCCGCCCGGAAAGACGAGAAATCATGTATTCCAATAAAATACTCAGCCGCTTTTTCCATTCTTGCCAAATTAATCCGTCCTCTGATTTGTGTACAGTAGCGCCGTTCAAAAACCGGCAATTTTCTGCCAGTGAACAGGAAATACCGGTATGATTTGGCGATGGCATCCGCACGGGGATGAAAGTTGAGACTTACTTCGTCTGCCCGCTGAATCCGGATATCATCTGGAAGCATGGCATTCAGTCCTTTCATGATATCGGGGATCGAGCGCCTGGAGGGAGTTTTGAAAGAAGCGACCTGAAAACGGGCGTGTACGCCTGCATCTGTCCGGCTGGAGCCATTTACCGTAGCGGGATGATTCATTACGGTTTCCACAGCATGCCGCAGAACTCCCTGAACCGTCGGGGCGTTCGGCTGAATCTGCCAGCCGGCATATTCAGTCCCATCGTATTCAAGCACGAGCTTGATATTGCGCATTTCCGTCATCAAATCCGGTGTTTTGCTGGTTTTCACGGATTAGTCCACAGGAATCCGGGGAATGGACGGATTAATTCTGGCCAGAACCTCGTAATGGATTGTTCCTGCCTTTGAAGCGAGCGTTTCCGCCGTAATCTGCTCATCACCGTCATGACCAATGAGGGTAACAATGTCTTTGCAGCCTACATTGTGGATATGGGTCACATCCACCATCATCATATTCATGCAGATTCGTCCGCAGATGGGGGCTCGCTGACCCTGAATCAGCACATATCCTGAATTGGAAAGCCGCCGATCATAGCCGTCACTGTATCCCAGCGGCAAAACGGCAATATTCATGGGGCGGTGAGCGCGATAGGTTAGCCCATAGCCGACAAAGTCTCCCACTTCGACTGCCTTAACCTGGACAGGCCGTGTTTTCCATGAGAGAACCGGACGGAGTTTATCTTCAGGCTGCAGGCCCTGCTGCATGGAAGAGAGTCTGGTTTCACCGCTTGAATAATACCCGTACAGTGATATTCCCAGCCTTACCAGATCCATGTGTGTTTCCGGAAAAAGCAATGCTGCCGCGGAACAGGCGGTGTGGAAGCGGTATTGTTCATTGTGCTGAATAGAACTCCGGAAAGCATTAAAAGTGGAGAGTTGTTTCATGGCAAACTGATGATTTGTTGTATCTTCAATGTTGGCGAAATGAGTGGAGAATCCGGACAATCGGAGATTTTCAAATGTACTCAATTCGGATGCCAGTTTCAGAGCTTCCCGGGGGGAGAGACCCAGACGCTGGGTTCCGGTTTCCACTTTGATATGAACCGATACGGGGATACCTGCTGCTTTCGCGGCACGATCCAGAGCCGCTGCCTGGACTTTTGACGTGATGGTGAAAACAGGATTGTGATCCAGCATCAGCCTGGCCAGAAACCCCATTTCTTCGGGAAAATGTCCCAGAATCAGTATTGGTTTTTTACCGGGGATACGGGAGGCCTCCTCAGCGGAGTGGACACAGAATCCATCGGAGAAGGAGCCGATTGCATGGACGATTTCCGACATGCCGTGTCCGTATGCATTGGCTTTTACAACAGGGTAAATGGCCGTTTTACGCCGGATCCGATTTCGAAAGAATTGAAAATTTTGTTTCAGAGCTGATGTGTCCAGTTCAATCCACGATGGAAAGTTTAGTTCACTCATAAATAATTTTCATCCTTGAATCGTTGAATATTCTCATGGATTCCAACCACAACCATCCGGTCGTTTTCCTGAAAGGGCTGGTCCGGATCCGGGATAATGTCCGCACTGCCTCTCCTTTTTACCAGAATAAGTTCCAGTTTATATTTGTTTCTGAATGACAATTCTTTCAGAGATTTTCCGGTGAATTGTTGTGGGACCACAAACTCCGCCAGTCGATATCCTTCTCCCAGTGAAATCCCCTTGGTAATGTCTTTAAACTTCTTACGGGTTACAACGGCGAGAGCGAGCTCTCTTTTTTTCACTTCAGAATTGTAAAGTGAAATGACATCCTGGATGAATATCATGCCTGCGTACTTCATACTCTCCGTATCATCCACAACAGGGATTTCTTCCATGAGATGGTGTCCGTTCAACTCCATTGCCCGTTGCAGGTTGGCATTCTTTGTCAAAAATATCGGATCTGACGCAACATCTTCAGCAATTACCAGATCGGCAAGAGTCTCACGCTCATAGAACACTGTTTTCAGGTCGTTGAGTGTCAGAATGCCAACAAGAACTTCATCGTCCCGTGTGATAACCGGGAAAACCGTCTGGGTTGTATCCAGCGCCTTGTCAATAATAGAGCGAAGGCTCATGTCTTCGTAAAAATAAGTTCCTTTTTTGATGCTTGAGTCCACACTGATTTCCCGAAGTATACTTTCCTCTTTTCCTTCAGTCAGCCGGATCCCCTTCAATTCCAGTTTCTGGGTGTAAATGGATTCTTTTTTCAAAGTAGTGGCAATCAATGTGCTGATAATGCACGTAAACATGAGGGGCGGAATGATATGGTAATCCTGAGTGAGTTCAAAAATAATGATAATGGCGGTGATGGGGGCCTGTGTAGTGGCCGCAACGACGGCGCCCATACCCACAAGTGCGTATGTTCCGGAGGTCGCGGCGATGGGAAAAAATTGATGTGTTACCATTCCCACCGCTCCTCCCGTGGCGGCTCCAATGAACAGGGAAGGCGCAAAGATACCACCGGAACCGCCGGATCCAAGAGTGACGGATGTGGCCAGAATCTTCATGAATATCAGAATCACCAGAAACCAGAGGGGCCATTGGTTGTGAAGCGCGCCGTTGATGGTTTCATATCCAACACCATACATCTGTGGGACCAGAATACCAATAAGCGCTATAAACAGACCACCGGTCATTGGTTGAAGCCATTCGGGAAAGTTCCACTTGTCATACAGAAGTTCTGCCTTGTAAAGGGTCACAATGAATAACACGGCCACCAAACCGGCAACAATCCCCAGCATTGTATAGGGGAAGAGTTCCAGCGGAGTGTTCAGAGCGTATGGAGGGACGGAGAAGGCCAGCAGGTCTCCTTCAATATGGCGGGCTACAATCGTGGAAATGACTGAACTGATGATGATGGGGGAAAGCGCGGCCACACCGAAGTCTCCCAGAATAATCTCCACGGCAAACAGGGCACCTGCAATGGGCGCGTTAAATGCAGCAGCTATACCCCCGGCGGCGCCACAGGCAACCAGAGTGGAAATATCCCTTTTTTCCAGTTGAAAGTATTGGGCAAGGGAAGAACCCAGGGATGCACCGATCTGCACAATGGGCCCTTCACGACCCACTGAACCGCCGGACCCGATGCTGATGGCAGAGGCAATGGACTTTACGAATGCTACGCGGGGCCGGATTTTTCCGTCCTTCAGCAATACAGCCATCATGACTTCCGGTACACCATGCCCTTTGGCCTCTTTCGCCAGGTAGTAGATGATGGGACCAACAACAGGGCCACCTATAACGGGAGCCAGGATGCGTCGGGTAAGGGACACATGCTGTACGGCGGACAGAAAATTGTCATACACACCGAAGAACGCCAGCATTCCGTACTTGATCAGGTAGCGGATGGCAACCCCGCCCAGCCCCGAACAGGCTCCGACAATAAGGGCAAGGAGAATCATAAAAAGGTGTTTGTTTTGAACCAGGCGTTCCAGTCTACCCCTCATGTTTATTCCGGAAAATTCCTTTGAAACCAGCCCGGGGGATCATTTCGAAAGTCGTTTATAATGGAGGCGTCTTCGAGACTCAGTGTTCCGCTGGAGACTGCCAGTTCCAAGAGAGAAGAGATGGTTTCCAGTGGTTGTGGAATGATATTCACTTCATTGAAGTTATCTTTCGCCTTTTCCATTTCATAGCTGAAAATAGCGACTACCCCGGTGACTTTAAGGCCCGCTTCCAGCAGGTTTCGAACAACTGCCACCGAGCTCTTGCCTGTGGAAATCAAATCTTCAATGACGACAACCTTTTCCCCCTCGTGTACGTCGCCTTCAATCGCTTTTCCCTTCCCGTGGGCCTTTTTCTCAGCCCGGACATAGCACATGGGGAGACCCATCCGGTCCGCCACCCATGCAGCGAAGGGAATTCCCGAAGTTGCGGTCCCGGCGATGCAGTCTGGTTTTCTGTCCATGGATTTGATTTGTTCTACAAATCGGTCAATGACTATATTCCGCTGGGTTGGATGTGAGATCAGCAGACGGTTGTCACAATAAATCGGAGATCGAATTCCGGATACCCAGGTGAACGGGGGATTCAGGGATAGAGCCACTGCGTTGATTTTCAGCAGCGCTTTTGCAATCTCATGTTTGTTTTCCATAGTAGGCTTCCAACTCCTTTACGTCTATATCGTACTGTTCCAGTTTTTTGTAGAGGTTACTGCGGGGAGTCTCCATGATTTCGGCGGTTCTTGAGATGTTAAATTCGTTCTGTTTCAGCTTTTCGATAATGAATAAGCGTTCAATCCGGTCTCTGAATTCCTTCAGGGAATTGATTTTGAAGAAGTCAATTTCTGAAGGACTGGGCGGGCTCGGCAAATTTGGGTCTGACAGAACTTCCCCATCCGGGATATCAAAGCGATTATCCAGAATCATCTTTACATCTTCTTTGGAAATGGAAGATTTCTGGGCGATAACGACAATCCGTTCCACCAGATTTTTCAATTCTCTGACATTTCCCGGATAGTTTCGTTCTGAAAGCAATTCTTTGGCGTCTTCCGTAAACTGAACCTGCTTCAATCCATTTTCTTTGCCGGAAACAGTAGCAAAATGGTCTGCCATCAGCGGGATATCCGATTTTCGTTCCGAGAGGGAGGGCATTCTTAGTTCAATAACGTTGAGGCGGTAAAATAGATCTTCCCGGAATCGGTTTTCTTCAATTTCCTGTGCCAGGTCTTTGTTTGTTGCGGAAATAATCCGAACATTCACACTGACAGGTGTATTGCTGCCCACTGGAATAATGATTTTTTCCTGGATAGCGCGGAGCACCTTTGCCTGAGTTTTCAAACTCATATCACCAATTTCATCAAGAAAGAGTGTACCGCCGTCAGCAGCCACAAATTTCCCGGTCTTGTCAGTTATGGCACCTGTAAAAGAGCCCTTCACATGACCAAAAAGTTCACTTTCTATCAGTTCATCGGGTATGGCGGCACAATTCACTTCCACAAAACTCTTTTTGCGTTTGCTGTGTTCATGAATGTAGCGTGCAATAATTTCTTTCCCCGTGCCCGTGTCGCCAGTGATGAGAACCGGAGCTGTGGTGGGTGCAATTCGTTCTGCAACCCGGAGACATTGTATAAAGGCAGGATCCCGACCGATAATCTGATTCTGAGCTTCAGATTCATCGGGTGCCAGTTCTGAAGCGGTCGCGACAGCATTTTGAACGGCAATGAGCAATCCATTCCGGGACAGCGGCTTTTCCAGAAAATCAAATGCGCCCAGGCGCACCGCTTCGACAGCTGTTTTCACATCTCCATGCCCGGAAATGATAATCACCGGTTTCTCGAACCCTTTCTGGCGAAGTTCGTGGAGCGTATCCATGCCATCCATGATGGGCATTTTTACGTCCAGGATCACAAGATCCGGTTTCTCTTTCAGAGCTATTTTTACAGCGTCATAGCCCCTGTAGGCTTTCAGAGTTGCGTACCCTTCCAGTGTTAGAATATCAGCAATAGCTTCCACAATGTCCTTTTCGTCATCCACTATCAGAATTCGTTCACTCATGCCAGTATTCTATCACAGAGAGAGGTTTTCTGTGCGCCTTTGGCACCTGTGTTCTGTGTTCGGTAAAACAAAAAAGACTGGCAACGTTCCCGAAACCAGTCCTCGATTTGTCACTGTTCCGGTTTATCTGTGTTTTTCTTTCGGAACACCGGGTATGAAATATGGGACACTTTTTTAAAGTTTTTCTGCCACAGCCTCAGCCACTTCCAGGGACGTGTTGGAGCCGCCCATGTCATAGGTACGAATTTTTTCTTCCCGGATTACTTCGGAAATTGCGGCTTCGAGCCGTGTGGCCATGTCGGTTTCCTTCAGGTAGTCCAGCATCAGCTTGACGGATAAGAGCATAGCCATGGGATTGACTTTATACTTTCCGGCATATTTTGGAGCGGAGCCGTGGGTCGGTTCAAATACCGCATAGTTGTCTCCGGTGCTGGCAGAAGATGCGAAGCCAAGGCCTCCGACAAGCTGTGCTGACAGGTCGGAAATGATATCACCGAAGAGGTTTTCCGCCACCAGCACACCATAATTCTGTGGGTTCTTTACCAGCCACATGCACATGGCGTCAATATTGGTTTCCCAGAGTTCAATTCCGGGATAATCCGATGCAACATTACGTGCCACACGGGTCATCATGCCGCCGGTTTCCCGGAGCACGTTTGGTTTTTCTACAAGGGTTACTGTCTTTTTCCCGGTAGTCCTGGCATATTCAAATGCGGCCCGAATAATTCGTTCTGCACCTTTTTTCGTTATGATGCGAGTGGAAATGGCAATTTCATTATCCGGCAAATCCATGAACCGCTTCATTTTTGGATTTCGCTGGGCCATGGCCTGTTTCAATTCTGCATCCACCGGGTGAAACTCGACACCGGCATACATTCCTTCCGTATTTTCCCGAAAAACCACCAAGTCAATGTCATCGCGGTAGTTCAAAGGATTACCCTTGAATGCTTTACAGGGCCGCATATTCACATACAGGTCAAATTCCTGGCGAAGTCGCACAATGGGAGAGAAATAAACCAGTCCCTTGTCCCGCAGGGCTGGTCCCAGTTCCTTTGCCGCCTCATCCTTTGGCTTGGATGTGATGGCGCCAAAGAGTGCGCAATCGGTCTGCTTCATCATTTCAATAGTACGGTCAGGGAGGGGGTTCCCTTCTGTTTTCCAGAATTCCCAGCCGATATCACCGTGGACATATTCGGCATCCAATTTCAACGCATCCAGCACGATCCGTGCTGCTTCCATAACATCGTTTCCCACGCCATCGCCCGGCAGCCAGGCAATCTTGTATCTGGACATTTTTCCTCCTCCAGCAACATCTTCCCGGCCATTTTAACGGAACTTTCCCAGAACGCAAGCCCCGAAGGGATTTTACCGCAGAGGCGCAGAGGGGGAAGAGGGGGAAGAGCAGAAAGAGAATTTAACACAAAGGACGAAAGGCC
>CBEUWV010000079.1:0-7619 GCA_965546895.1 uncultured bacterium | reverse complement strand
CTTGCGAAACAGCCGTGTTTGCTCCACAATATGTACAGCTCTTTAATTCGGTACTGTGATGCCGGAAAGAGGTGAAGGATGCTCACTACAAGCTCAATCAAAATGAAAAATTCAGTTAACCATAAGATCGGAATTGCCGGTCTTTTTTTTAATGGGGGTTTCTATGTCAAATGAGAAGACGTTGATGGATTCAGAAACCATGGGGCGCACCGTTAAGCGGATGACCCATGAAATCCTGGAAATGACGGGAGGCTGCAAGGACCTGCTCCTTGTGGGAATCCGGACCCGGGGCGATCACATCGCCAGGCGTATCGCGGAAACAATAGTGGAAGTGGAGGGAACAAAAGTACCGGTGGGGCTCCTGGATATTACGCTGTACCGGGATGACCTGATTACAAATGTTGCCAATGCCTACCTGAAGGAAACTGAGATTCCATTCCCGGTGACCAACAAAAAAGTCGTGCTGGTGGATGATGTCCTCTACACCGGCCGGACGGTTCGGGCGGCAATTGAGGGGATTCTGGACTTCGGGCGTCCGACTTATATTCGTCTTGCGGTGCTGGTGGACAGGGGACACCGGGAGCTTCCGATCCGGGCGGATGTGGTGGGCAAGAATATTCCAACTTCTTCCGATGAGATGGTGCAGGTCCATGTTGAGGAAGAAGACGGGCGGGACGAGGTCCTGCTTTTGAAAAAGAATGGTGAATAAGATGCAATACAAACACAAAAACCTGCTGGGAATTGAACCCCTGGACAAGGTTGAAATCGAACAGATCCTGGATGGCGCGAAGATATTCAAGGAACTCTGCGCAGGTAATAACAAAAAGTTTCCCGCTCTCCGGGGGAAACTGATTCTGAACCTCTTCATGGAAAACTCCACCCGCACCCGCTCATCCTTTGAAATTGCGGAAAAGCGGTTGGGGGCCGATATCCTGAATTTTTCCGCCTCTGCCAGTTCTCTGACAAAGGGTGAATCCTTTTACGACACCATCAAAACACTGGAATCCATGGAACCGCACATTGTCGTTATGCGGCATTCGTCACCCGGTTCTGCGAAGTTCCTTGCCGACAACATTGACGCCTCAGTGGCGAATGCAGGAGACGGTCCCCACGAACATCCCACCCAGGCGCTGCTTGACGCTTTCACCATCCGGGAAAGAATGGGAACACTCACCGGCCTGAAAATTGTAATTGCGGGAGATATTGCCCATTCCCGGGTTACCCGTTCAAACATCTTTCTACTGACAAAGATGGGAAATGATGTTGTGCTTTCCGGTCCGGCCACATTGATTCCGAGGGAGATTGAGGGCATGAATGTTCGAGTGGAAACCGACTTTGACAAGGCAATTGAAGATGCGGACGTTGTGATGATGCTTCGCATTCAGATGGAACGCCAGAAAGAGAGCTTTTTTCCATCCCTGGAAGAGTTCAACATGTTATATGGCTTGAGCCGGGAGAGGCTGAATCGTTTAAAGAAAAACGGTATTGTGATGCACCCTGGCCCCATTAACCGGGGAGTGGAAATTAACTCTGAAGTGGCAGACGGGGGCCGGTCAGTGATTCTGGAACAAGTCAGCAACGGCATTTCAATCCGGATGGCGGTGTTGTATCTGCTGGCAGGAGGAAAAATAAATGAACTTACTCATTAAGAATGGCCACGTCATCAACCCGGACTCCGGGCTGGATAAAGTGCTGGACATCCTGGTTACCGACGGAAGAGTCGAAAAGATAGAAGTAAACCTTGATGAAAGTGGTGCAGACAAAGTTATCGATGCGACAGGTATGATCGTGGCACCGGGCTTTGTGGATGCCCATGCCCACCTTCGCGAACCGGGAAATGAGCGGGCGGAAACCATTGAAAGTGGCTGCAAATCGGCTATGAATGGTGGCTTCACCACTGTAACCGCCATGCCGAACACCAATCCATGCATTGACAACGCCGCCATCGTGTCACTTGTTCGTGAAAAAGCAAATCGGGCCGGGTATGCAAAAGTCTGTCCGGTCGGTGCTGTGAGCAAAGGTCGGGCCGGTCACGAATTGGCTGCCATTGGAGAAATGGTCCAGGAAGGGATTGTCGCGATCAGTGATGATGGAAGTCCCGTCGCCACCGCTGAGCTTGTAAAAAAGGCCCTGGAGTATTGTCAGTTATTCGGGATTCCCTTGATGGAGCATGCGGAAGAACCAAGTCTGACCAGTGGCGCGGTGATGAATGAAGATTTTATGTCAACAAAGCTGGGCCTGAAGGGAATGCCAACGGTAGCTGAGGACATTATCGTATCCCGTGACATCATTTTAAATAGCTATGTTAAAGGATGGCTTCATGTTTCTCACATCTCCAGTGCTTACAGTTTAGACATGGTTCGTCGTGCGAAGGACAGGGGAGAGCACGTCACAACCGAAGTGACACCCCACCATCTTTTTTTCAACGACACAGCACTGGAAACCTTTGACACAAATTTCATCATGAAGCCCCCAATCCGCATTGAGGCGGATCGCCTGGCAATGATCGAAGGTGTGAAGGATGGAACCATTGACTGCATCGCAACCGACCACGCGCCCCATCCCCACGAACACAAGAAGTGTGAGATTGACATCTGCGCATTCGGAATCATCGGCTTTGAAACAGCGATTCCCGCTGTGCTGGACATGCTGTATCACCAGCATAACGTCCCGGTGAAGCGCATTGTGGAATGCATGTCCACAAATCCCGCAAAAATCATCGGCATGAAAGATGACAGGCTCCGGGTAGGATCAAGAGCCGACATCACGATATTCTCGACCGACCGTGAGATTGTGATTGACCCGGAAAAATTCAAATCCCGTTCACGGAACACGCCATTCAAGGGGTTGAAACTGAAGGGTTCTCCGGAATACACAATACGTGGATCCAGGGTCGTCAGATGTGATGTGGGAAACGACGCATAGCGCCGCGTGATGAGTGATGAGTGAAGAGTGAAGAGTGAAGAGTGACTAAAGGCAAGGAATGGCTAATTCCCTGAGTTTTCATACTCGCACTTACACATTCACTTTTACTGCCCGAAGGGCCAGATTATTCCGGCGCTAAGGGGGATATGGGTTCTCGCCCCTTAGCGCCGGTGCTTGCCGGTGTATGAAGCAGGCAAACAGGAGGTCAAACGCTGTATTTCAGCGTTTGGTTGGAGACAATCTCAGTCCACAGCTGGTTCCTCAAACTTGATGTTTCGTTCATCCAGAAGTGTACCCATCGATTTCTTCAACAGAACTACGGACTTCTGATAGGAAACCTTCGCATTCAGTTCGGAGATTCTCGCTTGTGACAACTCGTCTTCCCGTTGAGAAACCAGGAAGTTGGTGGACATCCCGTTTATAAACTTCTTTTTTTCAATTTCCAGGTTCTTTTCTCTCAATTCCCGGGTCTTTTTTGCGGCATCAATACTTCTGAGGCTGGCATTAAGATTTCGGAGGGCATCCCGAACGCTGTTGGTTACCTGAATAATGGCATTCTTCAGCTGAAAGTCTTTTCCTGTTTTGTCCAGCTTTGCGCGCATATAAGATGCTTTTGCTGCACGGTTCTGGAGGGGAAAGCTCACGTTTACGCCAACTGACCATGACTGATGATCCAGGCTGGTCATGTCGCTGAAAGAGTCATGATAAGAGCCGGGATATACCATTATGTTACCGGTAGTGGGGTCAATGAGGCGAAGGGTATTGTTTCCGTCATAGGATAATGTGCCGTACACGCTCACCGTTGGTTTCATTTTATCCCTCTGATAATCCATGCTCAATTGAGAAACATTTGTGTCCAGTCGCGCAATTTTAATCTGGGGATTATTCTTCAAGGCGGTATCTACACATTGCTTTGATTCAAATGTCTGGAGGTGGAAAGAGGGATCCTCTTCAGGGACAAATATAACATTCCATTCAGCCGGTTTGAGGTTCAGAATCTGTTTCATCTGATCCTGGGCTGCAAGTTGGAGGTTTTCAGCTGTGACGAGTTTCTGTTCCGCGTCCGCAAGGTTGGCGTCCGCCTGGAGCTGGTCAACGGGCGCCAGGGTGCCAACTTCCACTTTCTTCCGTGTTATGTTGGCCTGTTCCTTTGCCAGTTCCAGAGATTCCTGCGCCACTTTCAGATTCTGAACGCTGTATAGCAGGTCAAGATAGCCGGATTCCGTGTCTGTCAGAAGACCTGTAACTGTGTCCTTGAGCTGTTCCAGTGCCCGTTCACTGTATTTCTTATTCAGGTTGATCTGGTATTCCACATTTCTCTTTCCAAAACCGTTAAAAAGAGGCTGTTCAATTTTGAATCTCGTATTTGCACCGTAAACCGGGTTCAGAGTTGAGAACTGGTAATCAGCGGTTGTTTCATACTTGTAGTTGGTGAAATCCAATGACAGTGTCGCACCGGTACTGATCAGTTGCTGGGCCGAAAATGTCAGCAAATCCTGTTTCTCCGAAGATGCCTGCAACTCTGTTCTTGGGGCCCGGCTGGTGTCGCTGTGCTCCGCATTCATAGAAAACTTTAGATCAAAAATTCCTTTTGCCCCAAAAATGTCCGTTTTGCTCTGTTCATAAGAGACCTTGGAAATTTGAATATCCAGGTTATTTTTCAGTGCTTGTTTAATTGCCCCGTCCAGTGTCAGCTTTTGCTGGTTTTGCCCGAGAATCGGCATTGCAACCAATAGAATCCCCACCACAATTAACTTTTTCATGTTCCCTCCAGAAAAATAATGTCAATACCAATGAATTCTACGTTTCAAAACTCTATTTTGTTCATAAAGTTTGTAACAATTTGTATCCACGCACCAAAGGTGCCGTGATTTGTGAATTGTGACTTGTGATTTGCACAGGAAAAATAGAGGGAATGGCCAATTTCCCTGATGTTTGTTTTCGTCGTTCAAGATGCGGCGTATCGCGCCATCTGCCGCCAACGCACCACACCGTGTGCTCAGATCTGTCCCTTCTATGTTTCAACGAAATGGCATGCATTTCGCAATCTCCTGTTTTTGAGTACTCAATTCAGTGCAGGCCAGTGCGTTGAAGAATTAAAAAGGGGGGGCAAATGAAACAGAAAAGACAAGTATTTCCGGTTGTTATGACATTGGTACTGATATTCAGTTATATGGTGAAAGCACAGACCATACCCAGACTGTACAACAGACCTGAGAGAAGTTCGATGAGTAAGCTGAAGAAAGGAGAAAAAGCACTGGATGCCGGGAAGCTTGAAAAAGCGGAAGCCCATTTTGTAAAGGCAATTAAATTGATGAAAGAAAACTATCAGGCCTATGCCTATATTGGCATTATCGAGTTCATGAGGGGAGACCTCAAAACAGCGCAGATGAGATTTCAGGAGAGCTTGATGATGTTTCAACCTTACAAGATACTCATGTTGAAAAGAATGACGCAATATTCACAGGCAATTGAAACAAATGTTGTTAGTTCCCGGGCTGGCCTGGGCAGAGCTCTTGCTTCGAATGGCGAAGGGAATGCCTCAGGCGAGGAAATGAAGTACTACAGCGGAAGGAGTACAATTAATGCATATAACAACGAATGTTCAAAACTCCAAGAGATGAAATATCCTGCCTTCTTTCACTTCAAATACGGTAACGTGCTTCTGGCCGCTGGACATGAAATGGCAGCGAAATCGCAGTATCTTTCAGCTGTGGAATCAGATCCGTCGTTCAAGGATACCTATGGCAACCTTGCCGTTTGCTGGTTCATAGAGGGGAATTGTAAGGAAGCAGTCAAAGCATATAAGAAAGCCAAAGCACTGAAAGGGGAAGTCAATCCTGATTTTGAAGCAGACCTGAAAAAGAAATGCGGAGTTCAGTGAATGAGTGACAGGAAGTGTTCTGATCAGAGAAATTTAAATTTAAGTTCGGAAAAGAGAAGCAGATAACGGGAATTCTGGATTTCCCTGATTGGCCCAATCACTAGTCACAAATTACAAATCACTGCGCTGAAAGCGCTTCACCAATCACTGATCACGCACCGAAGGTGCCTGCTACAGTCCCAGTCGATACTTGAACATCTCGCCGATATTTCTGAGAACCAGTGAGATGACAAATTCGTTGCTTGTAACGGTGCTGTATGAGTTGTTCCGATAGGTAATATTCATGCCGATACAGTCACGGTAGTAGCGAATCTGGATCATTTTGTAGCGAAAATCGCTCAGGCTGAAGTCGTAGTCCGCGCTGAAGCGGGCAGTCCAGTTTTCGCTGAGATGCCCCTGAATAGAGGTGATCAGCGAATCACGGGTGTCGTTTTCCCCGAAGGTGAAGGCCCGTAGATACGACGCGGATAAATGTTCGCCAAGGTTGGCGGTAAACATCATACGGTCCACCGCATTCAGTGCCGGGTCGTAGCGTGCATCCAGATTGAAACTCACCTTACTTGAAAATGGCAGTCTGAAGTAACCCACAATGGGGCTGGTTTCGGATTTCTGAGACGGGTCATTGGGATTATGATAGCTGTTTCCGGAGAAATTGCGGGTGACATAGAGTCCACCGACCGCGGTTTTATCCCCTGAACTTAAAGTGGATTCCACGCCCAGGCTGCCGTACATGCCGTCCGGCAGGATATAGTCTTCGCTATCGTTAATGAATTCCGGAAATGTTTCGCTTGCATTGTGGTAGCCCAGTCCCGCGAAAAACTGTACCCGGTGGATTGATGAACCATACTGCCGCTCAAGGGCAGGGGAATACACCTTTAATTCTCCCAACAGGGAAGCGTAGTCGTTCAATACAGAATTACTGCCATAGCTGTGGAAGGATGCTTTGAACCGGTCCACCGCTGTAAAATTACCAAGGGCAAAATTCCGGGTAGCTTCCGATTCTACGAAACTGCTCAAAAATGTGGAATCATCGAGGTTGGGGTTCTGAATATTCCCCACACCGGCATCCAGGCGAACGCGGTGTCCCGCAAGTCTAAGGGCCCGGCTGGAAAAGCGAAGCTCCGGTGAATCATAAAAGGTATTCTCCCCGTCTGCAAACAGGATATTCCGCCTCGTTGCGCCCACGGTAAACTGGAAATGGGGGCGATTCATTTCATATGAAAAATCAGTAAAGTAGCTCCTCATCGCGAGGTCATAATCACGGAAAGTGAAATCACGGATCAGGTTGAAATCATCCCCTTCGAAACTCTGGAGACGAATCTTGTCTCCAGATGGCAGATAGTAGTGATAGCTGCCGTCAAAGAAGCTGCGCCTTTCACCTTTCAATGTGTCATTGATGGTGTACACGTAGAATTTGCCAAATTCACCCGGTTTTCGTGCGAGGCGGTATTCAAAGCCGTTGCCGGTGCCTGCCTTGGAATAATAATCCAGCGTGTAAGTGGCATCCATGGAATCGCCAATGGGGATAAACAGGCTTTGGCGATACTTGAAGCCCTGCTTGGAGGAATTACCGATCTCCGGGATGAGAAGCCCGAAGGTGCGTTTTATTTTGGCCGGGTAGATAAACCGGGGCAAATACATGTAGTGGTGGTTTCCAACCCGGAAAGTCAGGTTGTCAAAAAAGGCGTATCCTTCCTTTCTCACCTTTATCTGACTGGCGTCGAAAGACCAGTTCTTGCAGCAGTCCGGGCAGGTGGTCATGGAGCCATCCACCAGGCGGTACCTATCCTCACCGAGATAATGAATTTCC
>CBEUWV010000078.1:0-7656 GCA_965546895.1 uncultured bacterium | reverse complement strand
CTCAGTCCTGACGACCTGCGCACGGTGGAACAGCACCTGGATCATTGCCCCGATTGCTGTCTCGAAATGGAGTTGGCTCATCGGATTCTAAAGGAGACTCAGGTTTTGAAGGCGGAAGGTGAGGCGGCCATGAAGGGCATCAACTGGGAAGCTATGGAAACCCGAATTCTGGCAACCGCCAGTTCGCAGCAGGGAATGCGGAATCGTTCACCCTTCTTATCCGTTCTTGTTCAGGGGGCAATGGTGGCATGTGTGTTGATTCCGATTCTGATGATCATCATCCATACTGTGCCCGGCCCGGTGGCACAACGGGAAATAAGGTTGTCCAGTGCCACTTTGGAACAGATGGAGACCAATGTGGCCCGTGATGAGGTGCGGCAGATGCTCTCAAAGAGCCGCCTGGTGTTGTCTGATTTCATGGAACAATGTCCGGGGCAGAATGAAGGGCCATTCTCATGGCAGTCGGACCAGGATGTCCGGAAGCTGATGGCAAGAAATAGGATTCTGAGAAAGGATCTGGATCGGGCCAGGCTTCAAAATGCACGGGGCTTGTGCCGCAAGCTGGACATGGTATTCAGTGAGATGGCATCAGTCAGCAGAAATGACGGTTGCAGGGATGTTACACGGCTGCAGGAATTACTGCGCCGGGAACATATTTTTCTGAAAATCCGGTTGGTTGAAGAAGAGCTCAAACGGAGCGGGGGAGAAGCATGAAGAAAATTATGGGAATTGCAGCCATGCTGTTATTGGCCGCGACATTGCCGCTGATGGCGAAAAATGCCTCACTGGAACGGGCGAAGGTACTGTTGTTTGACCAGAAATGGCAGGGCGCGCTGGAAGAGCTGGACAAGTGTCTGGCATCAAACCCGGATGGGAAAGATGCCCTTCAGGCAATTTTTTATCGCGGCACTTGTCTGAAGGAGCTGGACCGGACCTCAGAGGCGGTGGCAGCCTTTCAGCAATTTCTTGCAGTGTCCGAAAATACGGTCCTCAGAGAAGAGGCGGAAATCAACATGGTGGATCTTAACGTGGAATTGTTAAAACGAAAGGATAAACTGGCACCAACCCGGTTGAAACAGGCCCTTACCTCCAAAGACAAATCGGTGCGCTACTATGCAGCTTTCAAGCTTTCTTACCTGAATGATAAGTCCCTTGCGCGGGAGGGCATTCCCGTTTTGAAAAACATTGTGAACCGCGAATCGGACGATGAACTGCGGGAAAGGGCAAAGCTGGCATTGTTCAGGATTGACCCCCGGAGTCTGGAGAACGTGAATAAGACAGACCGGACAAGGGGGCGAATGTTGAGAATCCGGGTCGTGGACAAGCATGTCCCGAAGGGCCAGAATCCGGAGCGGGTTTCCATTTCAATTCCGTTGTCCCTGGCTACGCTGGCGCTGACCGCACTACCGGATTCGGAAAAGAAGCGTTTGGCAGCAGAGGGATACAATCTGGATACGATTATAAAGACTCTTATCAAGACGCGGGAAGTCGTTCGCATTGAAGACAACGAGGCAACGATCCGTATCTGGATCGATTGAATAACAATCTACCAATTGCAAGGAGGTACAAAATGAAGAAACTGGCACTGGTGCTGGTGGTTATGCTGGGAATCGCGCCGGCGGTAATGGGCGCCGCAGCGGACGATTACAAGGTAATCAAGAAAGTAGTAAAAGCAGGCTCAACTACCGCGAAGACAATGGAAGAAGTAAAGTGGTTCAAGGTGGAAGTCACCGACATGAAAACCGGCAAGACCAAAGTACGGGTCACACTTCCCATCTCATTGATTGATGTCGTCTCCAGTTGGTGCCCCAAAGATGGGCTTGAAGTGGATAACGGAATGAAAATTAACCTGAAACAGCTGGTGCAGGAGTTGAAAAAAGTTGGCCCCCTTGCCATTGTTGAAGCCTATGAGGAAAACGAAAAAGTAAAAGTCTGGCTCGAGTAGTTTCGGCCCTTAAGGCCGAAATAGTGTAAGTGCGAGTGCGAGTGTAAGAAAGAAAGGGACAGGCACAAGAATCAGTCATCTTTTCCCTTCACGCACTTGCACTCGCACTTACACTTTCTTGTGCCACAGGCACAAGAATCAGTCATCCACTCCTTTCATGACGTCGATGAATTCGGACCATTCCATGGCGGGCCAGCTTTCCGCAGTGACGGCGCCGTTGGCACGGGTAATCATGGAAACCTTGGTTGCGGTTTCAACACTGTCGGCCTGGTAAATATCCATAAAATCATAGGGTCCCAGCAGTGCCAGATGAGAGATCCACTTGACATCCGGACAGAGACTGTCCACTTTCTTTTTCCATTCTTTTCCGATAGCTTCCCGGCGCTTGATATCACCGCAGATTTCCGGTGTCAATTTGGTCATCAAAACGAATAAACCCATTTTGTCCTCCTTTTCTTTGTTTGCGTGGATAATACAAAGAAAATATAGGACTGTTCCGGGAATTTGTCCACGAAACCGGGACGATTTTTGCCGGGTATCAGAAGAAATGGGAAAAAGATGGATTCAGTCTGTTTCTATTTCCGACAGAGATCGTTTGACTGCAACGAAGGTAATGTCGTCATCTGGAAGGCCGAACGAAAGGAGTTCCTCTTCCAGTATATTTACAAGATCGGCGGGTTCTTCATCTTTGGCTTCCCGGAGCACATCTTCCAGACGGACGTCTTCAAATCGCTGACCAGCCTTGTTTTCATGATCCACAAATCCGTCCGTAAAGAGCAGAAGAATATCCCCATGTCCCATCAGGGTTAGTTCATTGACGGTGTACCCGGCTTTTCGACCAAGGGGGCTGTTGTGCTGACGATAGTCCACATCATCCTGTGACGGCATGGTCCCGATGGGCGGGAAGGTGATGGTATTTTCATTTCCAACATGTACGATCCTGTCATTTCTGTATGAGAAAACGATGGGGAAGGGATGGGCCGCACTCAAAAACCGAAACAGGCCGTTTTCAGAAATTTCCCCGTAAATCATGGTAATGTACTTTCGAAAACTGGAGGTCTGATAGAACCGTGTGTTGAGGTTTTCAAACAGCCGGGTGGTAACGGTTCCAAAACTATCCAGCTCATAAAGGACTCCCAGGAGGAAGGCCTGGTGCAGCATGGCGGCCTGAGCTGCGTCTGTGAGCCGGTGCCCCGCTACATCCGCTACCAGTATTCCGGCGCGATTCCGGTTTCGTTCCAGTGCCTTTGCAACGTCTTTATTGTCTGCCTCAGTAGCCTTGCGGATCCGGGCATCCATATCGTATCGCTTCTTAAAATCAAGATATACAAGGTGGTCACCGCCGACCTTTCCAATCAAGGGGATGCTCTTACCTGCGATTTCGATGCCGTTCAATTTTGGTACGTCTCCGGCCTCCGGCTTGATTCGCATGGCAATATCTTCGAAATTCTCCAGTTCGGTTCTTAGTTTGTTGACAAGTTGTTCCATTGGAGACATTGCTTTGCTCATCGTTCACCTGTGTGCGTTTTCCCCTTCCGGGGTGCGGTCAAACCATACTACCGAAAAAGAAAATCTTCAAGAGGTTTTGTTGGTATTTTATCCCAAAGTGTTTCCTGTAATCATAATATAAAGCAACATGCCGCCGATGCTTATCGGACAGATCAAATGTATTGCGATGGCAAACCACCATCTGAACGAGCGTTTCTCATGAACACTGCCGCCGTGGGAAAGGCCCTCCATAAAGTCTCTCAGTCCCCAGCGGTATGCGACAAAAAGGCACATGAGGAACCCTCCCAGGGTCAGGGAAATGTTTCCAAAGAGGAAATCCATTCGGCCGAGAAAATCCAGTTTTGTAAACCAGGCACTTGCACCCATGGACAAGGCTGAAGGAATGCCCAGTATGGCCGTAAAGATTCCCAGGATTACGGCGGCTTTCTTTCGGTCCATGCCCTTTTCATCAATAAAATAGGCGGACACGACTTCCAGCAATGACACTGTGGATGTCAGCGCGGCAATTATCATCAAAATGAAGAAAAGAATAGCGATGAGTTGTCCGAAGGGGATTTTCTGGAAAACCTGGACCAGCACGATGAAAATCAAAGAAGGCCCGGATTTTGCCGGTGCGCCGCCCAGTGCGGGAAAGATGATGAGACCGGCCATGATGGCTATCAGTGTATCAAAGAACGTGACCGACAATGCGGAAGTGAAGAGGTTGTCTTTTTTCCCGATGTAGCTGCCGTAGGTAATCATTGCTCCCATTCCAAGGCTCAGAGAGAAAAATGCCTGGCCCATTGCCATCAGGAAAGTGTGTGGGGTGACCTTTGAAAAATCAGGGTACAGGTAAAAACGGAGCCCTTTCATCGCCTGGGGGAGGGTCATAACATAAGCAATGAGACAGACCATCAAGACAAAAAGTACCGGGAGCAGGATTTTGGCTGCCTTTTCAATGCCGTTCTTCACACCTCCCGCGACAACAAAGACGGTCAGGGCCATGAAAACGAACAGATAAAAAACCTGGGCTTTTCCATTGGCGGCAAAGGTTTTGAAAATAACTTCAGGATGGGTGGTATGGGCCAGTGCCCCGGTGGCGGCCTTGAACAGATAGGCAACTGTCCAGCCGGCAACGACAGCATAATAGGATAGAATGGCAAAGCCTGTGAGAACGCCCAATGCTCCCACCAGCATCCACGGGGAACGAGGCGCTGACAATTTCAGGAAAGCGCCTACAGGGTCTTTCCCCGAAGTGCGGCCGATGACCAGCTCGGTTATCATGATGGGGAAGGCTACGATCAGAATACTGAGAATGTATAGAAAAACGAAGGCCCCTCCGCCGTTGGCCCCGGTGATGTACGGAAACCGCCAGATGTTCCCCAGCCCGATTGCGGACCCCGATGCCGCCAGGATGAAACCCAGTTTTGAACTCCATTGCCCTCTTTCCTGCATACATAACCCCCCTAAATTTTGCATCAGTATAGCATAGGGGAAGTGTTCTGTGCGCCTCCGGCGCCTGTGTTCAGTGTCCTGACCGGAAAGGGAGGCAGATCCTCTCGCAAAGGCGCTTAAGTACCAGTCACAATTCACTAATTACCAATCACTTCTCGGAGGGATTCTCTCGCGAAGTACGCGAAGTGCGCAAACTTGCCAATCAGAAAGACGGGTATTTGGTTATCTGTTTCTTTTTCCAACTCAACCTTAACCTTGCTCCTGCTTGCCTTTTCCTGACGCGTACAGGGAAGCGTCTTCTGTGCTATTCTGTTTAAAACGAAGACGGGAGGATGAAATGTTCCATTTTATACTGACACCCGAACAAAGGAAACTTCGAGACGAAGCAAGGGCGCTTTCCAACTGGGTTCCGAAACAGATGATTCTGGATATGGATGCGGAAGAAATTCAGTTCCCGAAGGAATACCTTGTGGAAGCAGGGAAACGGAATCTGCTGGGAATCCGCATTCCAAAAAGGTATGGAGGACGGGGCCTCGGATGGGTTGAAAATGCCATTGTGGCAGAAGAGATCGGAGTCCCCAGCTATTCTCTGGCCTGCCTGTGGGGCGTTGGAGCGGATATTGTCTGTGATGCCATCTCAACTTTTGGGTCTGAAGAGTTGAAGCAGGAAATTGTCGTACCTCTTTTGAAGGGGGAGGTGTATGCGGCTGAGGGGTTAACGGAACCTCGAGGCGGGGCCGATTTTTTTTGAGCCACAACCTCAGCAAG
The DNA here is from genome assembly GCA_965546895.1 of uncultured bacterium. Classification (GTDB taxonomy): domain Bacteria; phylum Acidobacteriota; class Holophagae; order Thermotomaculales; family Thermotomaculaceae; genus UM-FILTER-49-7. The sequence goes on along the minus strand of CBEUWV010000078.1, from coordinate 2,000 downwards.
GAAAGATGGGGGCGACTGGATTATCAACGGACAGAAACGATTCATCGTAGGTGCTGAGGGTGCGGATTGGTTTCTCGTTTATGCTGTTACCAACCCGGACGGCCCGGCTCATCAGCGTCTCACAGCCTTTATGGTTCCCCGGGGAGATGGGGTAGAGACCCGGTATATTTACGGTCTGATGGGAGTACGAGGTGGCGGCGCCGGCCGATTGATTCTCACCGATGTCCGGGTACCGGAGCGTTATATTGTTGGGACTCTGAATAATGGATATGAAGTATTTATCCGGATGATGATCCCGGAACGGCTGGGCACAGCCGCCATGACAGTCGGTTCGGTCCGGCCAGCCATTGAAATTGCAACGAACTACACGGCGAGGCGGAAGGCATTCGGCCAGTCCATCAACCGGTTTCAGGCGGTGGGATTCAAGGTTGCTGACAGTGTCATGCGCCTCGATGCGGCCCGGGCGCTGGTGTATGCCACCTGTCTTGCCATTGATACGGGAAAAGCAACACCGGGACAAGTTCGGAGAATGATTTCTGAGAGCAAAAAATTTGTAACGGAAACTGCCTGGAATATTGCCAACGATTGCATGCAGGTCATGGGTGGGATTGGCTACACGGATATTTATCCGCTGGAACGGATTGTTCGGGACATCCGGCTGTCCATGATCTGGGTGGGGACCAACGAAATCATGCAGCTGATCATTCAGGCGGAATGGTATAAGGAATTCTTGAAAAAAGTGGGAGATGGCCCTGAGAGCCGAAACGTTGAAGCGGACGCAAAAAACGCGGATGAAACCGAGGAAAAGGTGTTTGAATAGGCCGGGAAGCCGCTTCGCGGCAGTGAGAGTGCGAGTGCACGTGCAAGTAAAGAAAATAGAAAGACAGGGAAACGAGGAAATCTCTATGATTGTTCTGCTTTTCACTCCCTTCCCCCTATTCTTTCACTCGCACTTTTACTTGCACTTGTACTTGCCCTCGCACTTCTCCCTGATTTGCGATAATATAGGCAGGATATGAAGATTTTTGCGGGATATTTGAACGATAAGAAAGGTCCTTTTGCGGGATGAATAGAGTTGGAAATGCCACTGCGGTAGCGGGAGCGAATTTTGCACTGGTGAAATACTGGGGAAAACGAAACGAAACGCTGAATCTGCCCGCCGTGGGCTCAATTTCGATAACCGTTGATTCATTGACAACCGAGACTTCAGTGGAGTTTACTGATGCTGCCCGGGGAGATTTTCTACTGATGAATGGCGAACCCGCCACCGGGGAAAAACTGGGTAAGGTGAGTCATTTTCTGGATCTGATTCGGGAAATGGCCGGAATTGAGCAGTCGGCATCTGTAAGAACAGAAAATAAATTCCCAACCGGGGCGGGTCTTGCATCTTCGGCATCTGGATTCGCAGCATTGGCCTTGGCAGCGTCGAAGGCGGCTGGCTTGGACCTTTCCCCCGATGAGCTGTCTATTCTTGCAAGAAGAGGATCCGGTTCAGCAGCCCGTTCTGTTTTCGGCGGCTTTGTTGAGATGATTCGAGGCGAACGGGAAGATGGCATTGACGCGAAAGCTCTGCAGCTGGAATCGCCTGCCCATTGGCCATTGACTGTACTGGTAGCTGTAACGGACCAAAGCCCCAAAGATGTGGGTTCCCGTGACGGTATGAGGCAGTCCAGAAATACATCTCCCTATTATCAGAGCTGGATTGACGGTGCCAAGGCGGATCTTGATCAATGTCGGGCAGCAATCCGGGAACGGGATTTTGAGAAGCTGGCGGACGTGTCGGAATTCAATTGTTTAAAAATGCATGGAGTGGCGATGACTTCCCGCCCGGGGTTATTGTACTGGAACGCGGGCACGCTTCGATTAATCCACGAAGTACGACGGATGCGAAGCATTGGCATTCCAGTGTTTTTCACCGTGGACGCAGGCCCTCAGGTGAAGCTGATATGCCTGCCCGAGGCCATCTCAGTGGTCAAGAGCCACTTGGAAGAAATCCCGGA
>CBEUWV010000077.1:0-7766 GCA_965546895.1 uncultured bacterium | reverse complement strand
CCAATATCCAGAGCGTATGATGCATCGTATGCGGCAATGTTAGCATTGCCACCGGTACTCTGGTTTGCCTCTTGTTGTCCATTCACGTAAATACGGATCACGTTTCGATCGTACACGCCGACGACATGGTACCAGACCCCTTGAGCGGGACTCGTTGTGGAGTTGACGAAGTACCGTGAGTTGGTGGTGGTGACCGCGAACTGGAAATGAGCGTTGCCATTATCGTGCTGGAGCCAGAATTGGCCGGTGTCGGTCTGACTGGTGGAATTGATGGAGATAATATTCGCATAATTCTGGCCGGACGACGGGTTGATGTCCCATTTTACCCAGGCTGCAACAGACATGCGGTTGCCAAACCCGAAATTGCTGTTGGATATGCTAACATAGCTGCTGCTTCCGTCAAACACGCCGCTGTTGCATAGCTTGCCTGCCGCAGTGGTGGCCCCGTTTACGGCGGTTCCGTCGTAGCCGTTGCCCCGGCTGTCCACAACTTCACCCGCAGCACCGGTCCACTGGCATTCATCCATTCGCCAGTCGGCTGCCGGGTTCTGAGAAAATGCAGAGAAGGTAATTGTGAACAGGAAAAAGACAATTGCGGATTGAAATATGTGTTTTCTCACTGGCTACTCCCCGGTTAGTCTTATTTAAATTATAGTACGATTTCCTGGAATTGCAGGTTCTTTTTGTATGAAAAGGGAAAAAAACCGGGCTTCCCGTTTACAAAAACCGTTTCTAATGACAAAATAAACGTGATTTTTTTAAATGGAGCGTTTCAATGCAAAAAGCGATTCTATGGATACTGGCCTTCTTTTTAACGGTTGGACTGGCAATTTATCAACGGGAAACCGGGCCGACTTATCCGGTTAGCGGCTCCAGTGTTCTTGGAAGCAGAACGGTGACTTATCTGTTTGAAACAAGCCATGGCGGAGCCGGCGATCAGGAAGTTTCCATCAATGTACCGGGTGACAACCTTACATCTGCGATTCTCCGGTTCAAACGGTACCGCAGCGGGGAAGAGTGGACCAGTATTCCCATGCTCCATCAGGGAGATAACTACACCGCTTTTCTTCCCCACCAGCCGCCGGCAGGGAAATTGATGTATCAGATTGATCTAGAAGATGGAGAAAAGATTAAAAGCATTCCCGAGAAGCCTGTGGTGACGCGGTTTAAAGGAGCAGTTCCCATGGTGGTACTGGTACCCCATGTCCTGTTCATGTTTACCGCGTTACTCTTGACTGTTAGAATCGGTCTGGGATTACTGGTACATGAAGACCGCAGACGACTCGTTGGAATTGCCGTCCTTTTTCTCGGAATCGGCGGATTGATTCTGGGGCCGGTAGTCCAGAAATACGCATTCGGAGAATTGTGGACCGGGATTCCTTTTGGCTGGGACTTGACGGATAACAAAACCCTTATTTCTTTTGTCTGTTGGCTTCCTGCCCTCTATCTTACACAGAAGAATCTGAAATGGCAGCGGCGCAGCACCGCATTTGCTGTCCTGGTTATGCTACTGATCTATCTCGTACCCCATAGCGTCTGGGGCTCGGAATTCAACTATAAGGAGGGAAAGGTGACAACCGGAGTTCAGAAAGTGCAGGTGACGGATGAATGACAGCATGAAAATGGAGACAGTTCTGGTAACCGGTGCGGCGGGATTCATAGGAGCACGGACATCAGCCCTCCTCCTTGAAAAAGACGTAAGGGTTGTAGGTGTGGATAACATGAATGACTACTATGATCCTAGGGTCAAGGAGTATCGCCTTTCACTGATGCAGCAGGCTGACAATTTTGACTTTTATCGTCTCGACATTGAAAATCTGGAAGAGCTGAGGCCCCTGTTTGGGAAATACCACTTCGACGGTGTAATCAACCTCGCGGCGAGGGCGGGGGTTCGCTGGTCACTGGTGGACCCGTTTGTATATGTGCGAACCAACACACTGGGCACCACTAACCTGCTGGAGCTGATGCATCAGCATGGTGTTCAGAAATTCGTTCTGGCATCCACTTCCTCCCTGTACGCTGGGCAGAAAATGCCTTTTGTTGAGACATTACCGGTAAATGAACCGATTTCTCCTTACGCTGCTTCCAAGAAAGGAGCAGAAGCCATGGCATACACCTACCATTATCTTCATGGTATTGATGTGACCATTCTTCGCTACTTCACGGTGTACGGCCCGGCCGGCCGGCCGGATATGAGCGTGTATCGTTTCATTCGCTGGATTGAAGACGGAGAGACAATGGAAGTGTTCGGGGACGGCACCCAGAAGAGGGATTTTTCTTATGTGGATGACATCGCACTGGGGACTGTTGCAGCAGTCAACACGGCCACCGGGTATGAAATTATCAATCTTGGCGGAAACAAACCCTACGAATTGAATCAGGCAATCTCTCTCATTGAACAGAACCTGAAAAGTAAGGCAAAGATTGAGAGAAAACCGTTTCATAAAGCGGATATGATGGGAACATGGGCCAATGTGGAGAAAGCTGAAGCCATTCTGGACTGGAAGGCACAGGTCAGTTTCGAGGAAGGGATTCGTAGAACGGTGGACTGGCATCGCGAGAACCGGGACTGGTTGAAGAAGATTCCGCTACCGTGATTGCCGCTGAGCGGCAAGCTTAAGTCTAAGATTAAGTTTAGGGACAAGTATAAGTTTAAGTTTAAGTTAAGAGGGAGAGAGAAAGAGGATGAAAGGAGAAAAAGGAATGACAGAACCTGTCCCGACCTTTCAGCTTGAAAATGTCGGCCTTGTGAAGGGCGAAACCCGCATTCTTTCTGATATTTCACTGGAAGTTCGGCAGGGTGAATGCCTGGTTCTGGCGGGCGAAAATGGTTCCGGAAAAACATCCCTTCTTCGCCTGTTCAATGGGCTGGATGATCCGACAGAGGGGACGGTTTGCTTCCATGGCGTTTCTTTGAGAGAGATGAATGTGAGAGATCTCAGAAGCCGGGTCGGCATTGTGATGCAGGGCCCCGTTTTGTTTGATGGACAGGTCCGGGATGTGCTGAACCGGATTCGCACCTTCCTGAAGCAGGATTGGGAAGTGAAAGATGTTGTGGAGGCAGCCGGATTACCGATGAAGACATTGGATCGAAAGACTTCCGACCTTTCCGGCGGGGAGGTCCAACTGATCTCAATCGGGATTGTCGCTTTGCGGAATCTTGAGGTCGTTCTGTTGGATGAACCGGCGGCTGCCTTGTCCATAACCGCGATTGATCGACTGGAGAAACTCCTCTGCAGCTTGCTGGAAGAAGGGCGAACGTTGATTCAGGTAACCCATCAGGTTGACCGGATGGTAAATCTGGCAGATCGGGGTATTTTTCTTGAGCAGGGAAGGGTGACCGTAGCCGGCAGCATGTCAGCTGTGATTGCCGCATTTGGGAGGTCATGAGGATGGAGCAAATTCTGTACGCAACCATTCTGATATTCATTGCCATCGGGATTGCCTGGTGGAACAAGGTAGGTACGGAAAAGGATTTAATTGTCGGCGGAATTCGCTCCATGGTCCAATTGATTGCCGTGGGGTATGTACTCCATATCGTTTTTGCTCTGAATACCCTCTGGTCACAGCTCTTGTTGTTGCTGCTGATGACAATCATTGCGGCGTGGACAGCCCGTGGGCGGGCAAAAGAGGTCGTGGGTGTGTTCGGTCTGTCTTTTGTTGGGATTATTGCCGGAACGATGGTTTCCATTGGTGTTTTGCTTGCAACCGGAGTGATTCAGCCGGTTCCCAGGTTCCTTATCCCTCTGGGGGGAATGGTCATTGGCAACACCATGACAGCCACCGCATTGGTACTGGACCGTTTTTATCATGAAATTGACGGAAATCGGAGAAAGGTGGAGTTTGCGCTTTCACTGGGGTTTCCCGCGGCTGAAGCCAGCAGGGACTATTTGAAAAGGGCAGTGAGGGCCTCCATGACCCCAATTATCAATACGCTGAAAATTGTCGGGATCATTCAGTTGCCGGGTGCCATGACCGGCATGTTGATGGCAGGTGCAACCCCAATTGAAGCAGCAAGATATCAGCTCATTATCATGTACATGATTGCATCCGCCATCAGTGTGGCATCCGTGACAACCATTATTCTTGCCCGGAAGCGATTCTTTAAAGGAGATGCAGGGCTGGCAGTTTGACTTCTTTTTGCCCTGAATAAGATAATGTACTCAACCACAACATATTCTTGAGGTTATAGATTTATTTTGATAAGACGGATGGAAGCTGGTATTATGAAACTGAAGTTGACCGGAGGTGGATTTTGACGAAAAAAGTCATGATTGCCAATTATGATCCCAATGTACTGAAAGAACAGAAAAAAGCTTTTGAAGGAATGGATGTTGAACTGAAAACTGTCCGAAATGGCTCGTCTGCCCTTGAGGAGTTTGGCAATTTTAAACCGGACATGGTTTTATTGGATCCGATGCTTCCCAGAATTTCAGGGTTCGATGTTGCTCAGAAAATCAGAGAAACGATGCCAAACCTGCCCATTATTATGCTTACAGCAGTATACAAGGGACTTGTGTACCGCACTCAGGCTCTGGACAAATATGGTGCGACCGAATATCTGGAAGAACCGATTCCTGTGAAAGAACTGCGGCACATCATTGAAAAATACATTGGTGCCCCTTCGAAAGGGAAGAGATCTCGGGTTTCATCGAAGAAGAGATTTGAGGAATTGCTGCAGGATACGAAGGATAGTGCCAAGCCAGAGAAGCAAAAGAAAAAACGGGCAAAGACAAAGATTTCAGTGGAACCTGAAACCGGAGATACGACTGCCAAGGCGAAGAAAAAAACCGGAGGCAAGCATAAATCCACGCGAAAAAAGCTGGAAGCAATCGTGAAGGATTGCCACGTTCATTAACTTTCAGTGCTTTGTAGCTACATCAAAATTTTCGCAGCTTGACAATTCAGGGTTTGTCTCTTTGGGAGCCCTTTGATAAGAGCTTTGCATCTCAAATGTCAGGAGAAGAAACAGGGGCCTTCATTTCTACCCGTACGGCACCCCTTAATTGTCCTTTGGAATAGCCAGTGGCTGTTCCAGCCGGATAAAGTTCTCTTATTTTTTCAAGAACTTCAGGCTTTATTTTCTTTTCATCCCCGTGACAACCGAGGCAAGTGGTACCAACAATGAGTGGTTTATAGTAGCGATACTTTGTTTCACCCTTCACCGATAGTTTCTGGATCAGGTGGTCGGGTGGAGTTCCATTGCCGGCAACGCTTTTCAACATCAATTTCAGTGCCGAATCTTCGAACTTATCCGGCTTGTTTTGAGGATTTCTGAATCTCAGAGATGTACGCTTTATGTTGAGTGTACCCTGATAAGAAAGATTGACTTCGTCTGTTAATTTTTGTGCACTCCCGGAACAGAACCCCATTGCACCCTCCAGGCCGTTTTCCTGTATGGCTGCCACCAGTTGAGTTTTCAGCGTTCCCTGAAGTTTGTTCGCTGCCTCGTTGCCTTTCTGGATAACTTCCGGTGGAAATCCCTCTGTGATGAATTCTGCCGTTGCCGTAGATTTTGGTGCGGCAGGTGCAGGTTTTTGTATCGTAGTGGCCTTTTCTGCGTTTCCACCACATCCAAACATGATCATAAAAATAAAGGGCAAAATCACACTCTTTTTCATTCCCCCGTCCTCCTTCTGTTCCATGAAACCATTACATACAATCTATCAGAATTAAGCTTTACATTCAATGCCTGTGGGCATATTGGGTGGTGGTTGCACAGTAGGCAATCTTACCCTTTCTACTCTGTATTTTATCTTAACTCAAACTTAAACTTGCATCCTACTGGTTTTCGCCCCCCGTCCGAATGCCCCGGGTGCGATTGATGGTGAAGAGAATTTCCTGTTTCCGTGGTACGGCGAGGTTTCCCCGTTTGATATTTCGAAAGCCGCCGGATATGAATCGTTGAAAAATCCGCTCCATTGCCATGTCCATGGGAGAAGTTCCAGTGGACATGGCATCATTGTACTGTTTGAGCAGAAACGCAATGCACTCGGTCTGGTAAACTTCAGCAATCTGTTCCAGTGCAGAGATGTCCACGAAAGTCTGGCCGATCTGAAGGGTGGTTTTGCCTTTTGCAGCAAACGTTTCCTTGTTTCCTTTCATGGGAGAGGGAAGTTGAACACGACGGTTCAATGAGTCTGGGTCCACGGTGAATTTGGTATCCGCATCTCTGAGTTCAGCTCTGGCCTTTGCGGTGATTTCCTCCGGCAGATAATCTTCCATCAGAATAACTGTATCGGCTACCTCGAAGTAATCACCAGCTCCGCCTGTGACCAGAATGCTGGAAACTCCCTGATCCAGATACAGGGAACGGATTACATCAATGAGAGGGGTAATGGGCTCTTTCCTTACGATCGCCTTCATTTTGTCGTCTCGAATCATAAAATTAGTAGCTGACGTGTCTTCATCAATCAGAAGGAGTGTGGTCCTGGCTTCAATGGCTTCCATGATGTTGGCCGCCTGAGAGGTGGAACCGCTGGCATTTGCTGTTGAAAAGGAGGTCGTGTCTTTGCCGAAGGGCAGGTTACTGATGAATGGAGAGATATTGACATTTCCGATGAATCGCCCATCTTCAGCCCGTATTTTGACAGCATCCGGTACGGTTGCAACCAGCTCTCTCCCATCCAGGGGAATGTGTCCATACACGCCCAGCTGAATGGAATTGAGCAGGGTGGATTTCCCGTGAAACCCACCACCGGCTATAACGGTAACGCCCTTGGGAATCCCCATGCCGCTGATGGGCCCTTTGTTTGGCGTCTGCAAGGTGATTTCCAGGGCTTCCGGTGAGCGGAAAGGAACGACTGGTCCATCAGAGTTGCTCAAAGGTTGAGAATCAACGCCACTTTTTCTTGGGAGAATTGATCCATCCGGAATGAAGGCTACCAGACCATGGGTAGAAAGTTCATCCCTCAATGCACAGTAATCTTCATAGGTATCAGCGTGGATGTTCAGACGATTCTGTATGCTTGTGTCGAATTCGCTGGAAAGTTGAACGATGCCCGGCAGTTCGGAAAGAAGCATCGTCTCGGCCACGGATCCCAGTATCGTTCGTCCTCGTGCGGGAAGAGAGGCGTAGCACCTGAACTCCAGATACTCATCGTTCAGGACGACAGAGCTTCTTTTCAGAATTTCCTGTGCCGGCTTCTGGATCGAGATGAGTCCGCTGGTTCCGGTTCCCCGAATCCCTTTACAGATTTTCCTGCTGTTATTCATGAAAAGACGGGTTAAGAAATCTTCAGCGGCGAGTATTCGCGTTTCGTTTTGCATTATCCTCTGTGGAATGCTGGTGTTGGATAGTGGAATGCGGGCCCGGAGAGCTGAGGGGGCTGCGTAGGGATCACCCTGGACGTGGTCCACAAAGAGAGTAAATCCATTAAACTCAAATATTTCTTCCAATTTCTTGTATGCCTTGTATCCATTGCCATCAATTCTGTGTACTAATTCTTTCAATTGCTGTGCAGTCTTCATGTGGAGGCTCCTTAATTATGTTGTCAAAAATATTATATCACAAAAAAGTAAAGAAAAGGCCGGGAAAAAACCGGATTCCACAAATAGAAAAACTTGAAGAGACAATAAATTAATAAAAATGCCTATTTTGTCTGGAAATGTTTTCTGAAAAATGCTATATTGGCTTACATAAGGAAAAGGTTAAAGTGTAAATTATATGAACAAAATTGGAATTCGTGAACTTTTCGGGCTTATCAAAAACATCTACCTGAACCGTGAGACGGGGTTGCTGGTTTGCAAATTTGAAGCGGGTAAAC
>CBEUWV010000076.1:0-7800 GCA_965546895.1 uncultured bacterium | reverse complement strand
TCAGCCAATGGGAAGCATCGGAACGGCTGATTCTTCCCTTTACGGCAACAAGCTGCAATCGAATTCCCCTGGATCTGGAAATCAGGGCATAGGCCCGGATATCACCCTTCTGTTCCACAAAACGTGTTGAAGCTGAAACAAAAACGGGCAAAAGCAGAAAAAATATCAGGAAGGTTCTTCTAAAAGCCATTGATTTATTTCTTTAATCTCTGCGTCCCATTTTTCTGCGTCCAGATGCAGGGCGGCAAATTGGTTGAATAACAATTCCAGCATACGATAAATCTGAGAAAGATGAAAGATCCGCTGCTCCATTTTCAGTTCGGCCTCACTCAATGGGACAACCGGCATTTTTACACCCCGGAGCTCCATCAATTTGGAATCCATGACAAAGATATATTCATCGCCACCTGTCACAAGACGAACGCGCATTCTTGTGGGGAGCTTTCCATTTCTGAGAGAGCTCCTGGCCTCCCGGGAAATCGAAGGGACTCCCTTCCTCAAATCCATCTGGCGAACATCCCCCTCCCCCTCCAGCTTCAACTGGTCCTCCACTCGAAATGAGACGAATTCTCCTCCCAGCTCAAAGCTTCCTGCTCTCAGCTCAGATTGAACCAGCAGCCAGAGAAAAAATTCTCTGAACACAAATTCAGGGACCACAAAATCAGAGATCATAGAAGCAGCTCTCCCCGGCATTGGCCAATGCCTGAAGTTTAGAATCCTCTTTCAATGTCAGATAGGCAAAAGTAGTCGGGTCAATGTGCACAGGTAGAATGTCAAAGGTTTTTTCGAACAGAGAAAGAAACAACCCGCTGCTCCGCTGACTGGCTGTATTGAGATACAGGGTGGAATGTTGCAGGTCAATGACACCTTCGATAATCCGTGGCTCCGGCAAGGCCTTTGCCAGCAATTCCCGGTAAATATCTTCCTTCAGTTTTTTTAACTCCTGCTTGCCGCTGGCGGCTAATGATCGGGAATCCAGAACCTGATGTACTTTGCTGTCCAGAAGAAGCCGGGGGACCGTTTTTTTGTCAATCCTCATGGCTAGGAATATATTGCTATCCAGAACGGTATCCTCAACCGTCAACTCCGGATCATAAGAACGGAATGGGGACACCCAGCCTACAGCTTCCTCTACCGCAGCCGTCTCAACAGAACGAAACTGGTAGCGAAGCAAGCGTTCCACTATATCATTTTTATTTTTGGAGAAAATATCCTGATTTTCAATAAAATACCGTTTTATACCAAGTGAACCCTTCAAGAATCCCATGGCCCTATTTTAACAGATGAAACCGAGAATTTCCCGGCCAATTTCGGTATATGTACCATCCTTTTCGTACAGCACAATAATATCTTGTGAAGTCACCTTTTTCCCTGTGCCAAACCTGGCCAGAATCAGGGATGCTTCTCTATCGTGAAAAGAATGAACAGAAAGCCTGTGTGTTACAACCAGTCCGGCCTTTTCTCCATGTTCTTCCCATTGATGGTAATTTCCACGGGGCAGAACAAGACACAATCCTGAGTTTTCTGCTGCCCGTATTCTAAGAAAGGCTGAAAAGAGGTCGGCTGGCGGAAGAAAAAACCAGTTCCTGGCCACAGCCCTCTGACGATTTGCAGAAATACGTCCGGACTTCGGGCTTCGAAAAGGGGGATTACACACAACAAGGTTCGGATTTACAGACGGGACTGAAAAACGGACATCCTCACAGCGCACCACAAATTCCCGTCCAGGCATAGGATTCTGTTCCACATTCAGGGCTGCAAAGTGGCACAGTTCCGGTTGAATTTCAAAGAGTTCAAATTTCTTGAAAACCGGACATGTTGCCGCCATCAAAAGCGGAACTATCCCGCTCCCGGACCCAAATTCAACCACATTCTCACTTGGGAAACGAGACGCAAAAAAAGCCAGCAGGAAGGCATCAATGGAATATCGATATCCCCTTGCCGGCTGTTCCAGCTTCAGTCCAAAGGCAGTTGTTACTTTTACAGTGGAATCATGGATGTCTTGCAACTTTCAACCGTGCTGAGGCACGGGTAAATGCCATCCTTGCCCGCTGAATATCTGTTTCATCGTCCGGGTGAAGCAGCATTTGTTCCGCGCGTTTCAGGGCGTCTTCTGCCCGTTTTTTGTCAATTTCTTCAGGCAGTTCAGCGGTTCGAACCAGCACGGTAACTTTGTCAGGAAGAACCTCCACAAAACCACCCGAAACGACAACTCGTTTACGGATACCGCTCACCAGAGTACAGCTCAATTCTCCGATACCCAGTTTGGCAATTGTCGGCGTGTGTAAAGGGAGCGCCTGCATTTCTCCGTCTTCTGCCGGGATGGTCACTTCCTTCACTTTTTCATCAAAGAGGCTTCTGTCCGGGCTGACCAGAGCAAAAGCGATGCTGTCACTCATCTATCACCCCTTGGCAATCTGTTCAGCCTTTTCGATTGCTTCCTCGATGGTTCCTACCATATAGAAGGCCTGCTCCGGTAAATCATCGTATTTCCCTTCCACCAGTTCCTTGAAACTTCTGATCGTATCTTCCAGTTTTACATATTTTCCCGGAATCCCGGTGAATTGCTCCGCCACATGAAATGGCTGGGACAGGAACTTCTGAATCTTACGGGCTCTGTTTACAGTTATTCTGTCGTCTTCAGACAGCTCATCAATACCAAGAATTGCGATGATGTCCTGAAGGTCCTTGTAACGTTGGAGAATGAGCTGAACCGAACGGGCCGTATTGTAGTGCTCCTCTCCAAGAACCATCGGATCCAGGATTCTTGAAGTGGAATCCAGCGGATCAACAGCCGGATAGATTCCAAGTTCTGAAATCTGGCGAGACAGATTCGTGGTGGCATCCAGATGGGCAAATGTTGTGGCCGGGGCCGGATCTGTATAGTCATCCGCCGGAACATAGATGGCCTGAACGGAAGTAATCGAACCGTTAGCGGTAGAAGTGATCCGTTCCTGCAGTTCGCCCATCTCCGTAGCCAGCGTCGGTTGGTATCCCACAGCCGAGGGCATCCGGCCCAGGAGCGCGGAGACCTCGGAACCGGCTTGTGTGAACCGGAAAATATTGTCGATAAACAACAGCACGTCCTGATTTTGAACATCACGAAAATACTCGGCAACTGTAAGTGCAGAGAGGCCAACCCGAAGACGTGCACCCGGGGGCTCTGTCATCTGGCCATAGACCAGCGAAGTTTTCTCCAAAACGCCGGATTCCTTCATTTCAAAATATAAGTCGTTTCCTTCGCGGGTACGTTCACCAACTCCACCAAAGACAGAATACCCGCCGTGTTCCATAGCAACATTATGAATCAGCTCCATGATCAGAACGGTTTTACCTACACCGGCACCGCCAAAAAGACCCGTCTTCCCACCCTTTGAATAGGGTTCCAGCAGATCAATGACCTTGATGCCGGTTTCCAGCATTTCAGTCTCTGTATTCTGTTCCTCAAATTTAGGAGCTTCCCTGTGAATGGACCAGTGGTCTTTTGCTTTGACTTCACCAACTTCGTCCACTGGCTCTCCAACAACATTCAGAATCCTGCCCAGAGTCGCGTCTCCAACCGGCATGCTGATCGGCTTGCCTGTGTCCACGGCATCCACGCCTCGGATAAGGCCATCGGTAGGTTGCATCGAAACACATCGTACCCGGTTTTCGCCAAGATGCTGCTCAATTTCCGCGATTATGTCCAGATCGACTCCGGTTTCTTCATCCTTGTGGCGAACCCGAACCGCATTGTAGATGGGGGGAAGTTCCCCTTCGAATTCAACGTCAAGCACCGGCCCGATGACTTGAATTACTTTACCCTTATTCATCCCTATATCCTCCATCGTTTAATTGCTAATCTGTCCGCCGCTGACCACTTCGATGATTTCAGTCGTGATTGCAGCCTGCCTGATTTTGTTCATTTGCAGTGTCAGCTTGTCGATCATTTCGGTGGCGTTCTTGGTCGCAGCTTCCATTGCCGTCATCCTGGCAGCAAACTCGGCCGCATTGGACTCAATGAGAACTCTGAAAATCTGCGTTTCCACGTACCTGGGCAGCAAATCCTCCATCACTTCTTCGGCAGATGGCTCAAAAAGGTGAGGGATGAGGTTTTCGTTTCCTGCAAAATCTTCTTCCACAAGTGGAAGAAGCCTTTCCACGATTAGATTCTGTTGCAATACGGATTTGAATTCGTTGTACACGACGTATACAGAATCGCACTCCCCGCTGATAAACTCATTCATGAGATCTTCTGCAATCCCGGCCCCCACCGTGGGATCGAATTTACCGAAAACATCTTTGTAATTTTTCCCGATTGATTTCACTTTTTTGTGAAAGTGCTCAAACCCTTTCCTGCCGATGAAATCCACAACTATATCTTTGTCCTGCCACTGATCCATCAGCTCAATAACCCGTCTGAAGACAACTGCGTTGAAAGAGCCGCAAAGCCCCCGGTCCGCTGAAACAACCACCAGGCGGATTTTTTGTTCAGGTCGTGTTTGAAGTAATGCATGATCCAGAGCTTCCAGACGGCTGTTCACACTGCGAATAACATCCTGTAATTTATTGGCATAAGGCCTCGCATGATACACCCTCTCCTGAGCACGTTTCATCTTGGCCGCGGCAACAAGTTTCATTGCCCGGGTAATCTGCCGGGTATTCCGGACGCTTTTGATTCTTCTCCTGAGATTATGAATTGCTGCCATCGACTGTACCGCTCAGGAAATCCTTCTTATATTCAGTAATCATATCCCCGAGGCTCTTCACGAGAGCATCGGTGAGTTGTCCCTCTTTTCGAATGGTATCAAAAGTCTCCGGGTACCTGTTTTCAATAAAAGAATAAAGTCCCTCTTCAAAGGCGCTGACCTGTTCAAGTTCAAGGTCATCTATATATCCTTTCGTTCCGGCAAAAATGATAACAATCTGCTTTTCAACAGGCAACGGCATGTACTGGGGCTGCTTCAGAATTTCCACAAGTCTGGCCCCCCGTGTCAGCTGTTTCTGCGTTGCCGCATCAAGATCACTTCCAAACTGGGCAAACGCTGCCAGTTCCCTGTATTGCGCCAGATCCAGCCTCAAAGTACCTGCGATCTTCTTCATCGCTTTAATTTGAGCGGACCCTCCCACTCGGGAAACAGACAATCCCACATTAACTGCAGGGCGGACACCGGAATGAAACAGGTCCGTTTCAAGATAAATCTGTCCGTCGGTAATGGAAATGACATTGGTCGGAATGTACGCGGACACATCGCCGGCCTGCGTTTCAATGATGGGCAGAGCGGTTAGAGACCCGCCACCCTTCTTATCATTGAGTTTTGCGGCACGTTCCAAAAGACGGGAATGAAGGTAAAAAACGTCTCCCGGATAAGCCTCACGTCCCGGCGGACGCCTCAAAAGAAGTGATATCTCTCGATAAGATGCCGCGTGTTTGGAAAGGTCATCATAAATAACCAGCACATGACCGCCCTGATTCATAAAATATTCGCCCATGGCACATCCGGCATATGGCGCCAGGTAAAGCAAAGGAGCAGGATCAGATGCAGTTGCTGCTACAACAATGGTATAGTCCATCGCGCCCATCTCTTCCAGCTTCTTCACAACCTGTGCAACGGTGGATTTTTTCTGCCCGATTGCCACATATATACAGGTTACATTTTCGCCCTTTTGCTTAATAATCGTGTCGATAGCCACTGCCGTTTTTCCTGTCTGGCGATCACCGATAATCAGCTCCCGCTGCCCGCGGCCAATGGGAATCATGGAGTCAATTGCTTTCAAGCCTGTCTGAAGAGGTTCATGTACTGAACGCCGGTCAATAATGCCGGGAGCAATCTGTTCCACCGGATAAAATCCCTTGTTTTCGATCACGCCTTTCGCATCAATGGGTTCTCCCAGAGAATTTACGACGCGTCCGACAAGGTTTTCTCCCACCGGAACACTGAGTATTCGTTTAGTCCGACGAATCTCATCCCCTTCCTTTACGTTGTTGGATTCTCCGAAAAGCACAATCCCCACACTGTCTTCTTCAAGGTTAAAAACCATGGCATACATGCCATTATCAAACTGGAGCAGCTCCCCGGCCATCGCCTTTTCCAGACCATAGACCTTAGCAATACCGTCTCCAACTGAAATTACTGTGCCCACTTCTGCAAAGTCAATCTCAGATCCGACTCCCTCCAGCTGTCTGGCCAGAATCTTGCCGATCTCTTCTGCTTTTAGCGCCATTATATTTCTCCCGTCAGTTTTTCTCTCATCCTAACCAGATTGGTTTTTAAACTTCCATCAATCAGGAGGCTTCCGATCCTGGCAACCGCACCTCCAATAACACTGGAATCCACCTGTGTACTTAATATCACTTTCTTTCCCGTCTTCTTCTCAAAAGCACTCTGAAAGCGGTCTTCCATTTCCTTTGAAAGTGGGACCGGGACCGTCAATTTTACTTCCACCATACCCAATTCTTCGTACAGCAACCGTTTGGCAGGCTCTGAAAGAAATCTCAGAACATTGAATCGGTTATTCCTGGTCAATGTTGTTAAGGTCCGGCGAACGATATCATGCACTCCTGCATCACTTAACAACTTGTCCATCGTTTTCACTTTGTCACGGGTGAGAATGGACGGGTTCATAAAATAATGAACAGCTGTCTTATTCTCCGTTAACCCCCGCGCTGTATCATGAAATTCATTGTAAATTTGCAGTGCATTTTTCTGCTTCGAAACAATAGAGACAAATGCCCTGGCATACTGATTTATGGCCTCATTTCCTGCCATCTAACCCTCCAACTCGCTCAGATACTGCATCATGGTATTTTCCACGTCCCTGGCTTCCATCTTCTCCAGTAAAATGGCTTCCGCCTTCTCAACCGCCAGGTCTGTCATGTATTTTCGCAGCTCATTTCGGGCTGTACGGAAACGATTCTCAATCTCCCGTTCAGCAATTCGCCGAATCTTGTCGGCTTCCAGCTTAGCCTGTTCCAGAATCCGCTGTTTTTCACGATTGGCAGCTTCATCTGTCTTCTTCAGTATCTCTTCCACTTCAGCCTTGAGGCCGCTCATCCTCTTTTCTATCTGCTCCAGCCGATCCGCGGCTTCTTTCTCTTTCCGCTCAGCATCTTCCAGTTGAAATGACAGATTTTCCCGCTGAGAAGTCAATGCATCCGAAATCGGTTTCTTCAACAGCCAGAAGAGAAAAACAAAGAAAACAATCGCATTGAATATTTTTGCCGTTAATTCAAACCAATAACCGTCTCCCCTGAGCTCCCAGCCAACAAAAAGAATTATGCAAAGCAGGATCAGCAGCAGAACTACCTTCTTCATGAAATTTTCCTTCCCACCAGAGATTCAGCAATCTGTTCTGCCAGCCCATTCACAAAAGCACCGGCTGCGGCTTTTTCCGTTTCGATCACGGCCAGGGTTTCCTTTTCCATGTGCGCCTTCTGTTCCTGAACGCTGGCTCTGGCACGTGTCACAATGGATTCCCGTTCCTTCCTGGCCTCGCTTACCAACCGCTCCCGGAGAGCATTGGCATTCATTCTGGCGCTCTTCAATTCTGATTCAAAAAATGCAAGTTTTTCCACATAGAGGGCCTCCACATCTTTCAATTTCCTTTCCGCGCCCTCAATGATGTCTTGCCTTTTTTCCATAACGCCTGCATAGCTGTCCACATAAAACCGTTTCAACAAAACAACCAGCAAAATGAACACGGCCAGAACAAAAAGGAAGGTCAAATTGATCCGCATCGGCTCTGGCAAGGTCAACATGAATTGTTCCATAGACTCCCCTTCCTAAAAAATGTCAGTATAAAGTACCATAGATTTCAATC
>CBEUWV010000075.1:0-8021 GCA_965546895.1 uncultured bacterium | reverse complement strand
GCAGTCAGGTCTATCAACATGGAAAATCCGTTGTCCCTGAGCAACTCCATTGCTTCCCGAATCCGAGACGCATCCTTCATAAGGACGAAAGTTTCATCCCGTAACCCCGGCTTTACTTCTACAATTTCACCGAAGTATTTTGTCAGCAGGCCGATAGTCTGTTTCATAGTCCATTTTCTCCAATTCTTCATAAAAAGCGGCAATTCTTTCTTTTCTATCAATGAGAGATTCCTGTTCAACCAGCTTCTGTATCTCCATAACCCCACGGATCATGTTTTCTGGCCTTGGGGGGCAACCGTCCACATACACATCAACCGGTAGTATTCTGTCAATGCCCTGCTGGACAGCATAGGAACGAAAAAACCCCCCTGAACATGTGCAAGCGCCCACTGCAATTACCCATTTGGGTTCAGCCATCTGGGCATAAATCTTTCGTAATACCGGTACCATTTTGCGCGTAATCGTACCCATGACCATCATCATGTCAGATTGACGGGGAGAAAACCGCATGGCTTCGGCTCCAAAACGGGAAAGGTCAAAATGTGATGCCTGCATTGACATGAATTCAATAGCACAGCATGCTGTACCGAACGGCATCGGCCAAAGTGAATATTTACGGGCCCAGTTCACAAGTTTACTGAGCTGTGTTGTCATTACTGTGTTGCCCAGTGCAGTTTCTATTCCCATTCCAATGCTCCTTTTCTCCAGACATAGGCGTAGCCAATCAGCAACACGACAAAAAACACAGCCATTTCCACTAAGATAAATTTGCCGCTCGAAAGGGATTTCCGATACACCACGGCCCACGGATACATAAATGCCACTTCAATATCGAACAGTATGAAGAGCATAGCAATTACAAAATATTTGACAGAATAACGCTGTCTGGCACTTTCCTGCACCAAAGGTGCCCCACACTCATAAGTATCCAGTTTGCTTTCCTTCTTCCGTTTCGGGCCCAGGAGTGCAGAAAAACCAACGATAATGACGGCCACGAGAACTGATAATCCAAGGAGAAGCGCAATCGGCGAAAACAGGTAGAGTTCTCCCTCCATATGATTAACTCCTCCTTAGAAGTTTAACGGACCATACAGTTTTTTGTACTTAGCAATTATATCAGCCAGGTCCTTCTTGTCTTTCTCATAATTTGCAGGGTATATTCCCTGTTTCCGCTTGAGTTCCTCAGCTTTCCGGATACGATCCTTCAGTGTCAGGATTCTGGATTTCATTTTTCTCTTATTCGCAAGATCGGCCTCACGGTTCTTTTTCTCAATCCCAATGTTTTCGCCAATCTTGGTGATAAGGACATTTGCCTCTCTAATTTTAGACCGTATTGCAGAGTTGCTCGGAAATTTCGAGCGTCCTTCCCTCAAAGTGTCCAGCGCTTTTTTAGCCTGAGTGAGCTGAGATTTATAATCACTGTAATTCTTAACCAAAGCAAGCTGAGCCGCTGCGGTGTATGTATAAATAACCGGTTCACCCCGCATTCTCGACTTCAATTGCTGCAAAACGGGAAGTGCCTTCTTAAACTCCTTATTGCCTACATAGCTGGAGGCCAGACCAAACAGGACATATTTGTCATTCCGGTATCTTCCCTTCATCTTTTCAAAAATACTGCTCGCGGCTACATACTGGCGCAACCCGAGGTAAGCATTTCCGAGATTCAGCATCAGTCCCTTGTTGGAAGAATAGTATTTTAAACCGGCCTGGCTCCAGTCGGCCGCCTTCTGATACATCTTATTCTTACGGTCTCCAGACAGTGTTCTTGCTCGATTCAGGCATACATCGGTTAAAAGATTCAAGCCGATTTTATTCTTCGGTTTCAGTCTCAAAGATTTCTCCAGGGCATTAATTGCACTATCCAGGTTGTTGTTCTTCACATATGCGTAGCCCAATTCATAGTATGCCTTAGCTGATTTCGGAGTTAGCGCCACCGCCTGCAGAAGATCGTTTACGGCCTTGGAAGACTGTCCGATTTTGTTTTCCGCAAATCCTTTGATATAAAGAAGACTTCCCTGAAGATCGGATGGAGCTTGAGGAATATATTTATTTGCCAGATTTATTGCTTCGCTGTATTTTTTGTCACTTACCAGAATTTGTGCCTCAAGTGTTTTTATCTTCGCAATGTCCAGAACCTTCGTATTGGATCTTGCCGTGGCTGATTCTGCTTCTCTCAGCATCTGCATTGCCGAAGCGTTGTCATTCATTTTCATGTAACAAACAGCAGACATATAAGCCGGGAAATACCAATATGAACCATAAACCTCCATATCGGCCTGAAATTCCGCCAGTGCCTTTTGCGTCTGTCCCCGTTTCAGATATTCGAGTCCAGCTTTATATTCAGCAATCGCTGTTCCTCCCAGAAACAGAAACACAATTAGAATCGCTACCAACCTTTTCACAATCACACCTCTTTTTATAAAATTTCAGGAACCTGTTTGTCCTTTCAAAATAGACTTGAACCGAACTGCAAGATCTCGAGACACATCACGCCCCATTCCGAGCATGACCGCCTGAAGTACCTCATTGGCAGTTTCAATCACTGCTTTTTTGTCATTCATGTCCTGGTTTAACCGCGATAAACCGTCCTGAAGCATCTTGTCTATATCTTCAAGTAACCCCTCTTCCACCCAATTCCTGGTTTCATCCTGAATTTTCAGCAACTTTGCGACCAGTGGGGGTACTTCTTTCTCCGTTTTCTGTTCGGCGGGAAACTGGGACAAGGTTACAAGATTGTTTATCAGCAGGCCATATACAAGTTTAGAAGTCTTGAAAGGTGTTTTTCCGCATTCGTGGGCAATATCACGAATGTTTTTTGCTCCATCTATGTACCGTAGAATACCCCATTCCGCCGTGTTCAGCGTCCTTTTTTCATTACTTTCTTCAGAGATTACCGGGAAATACGAAAATGAAGGTATTTTCCTGGACAACACCCGCCACTCATCCAGTCGTCGTGCAGATTCCATCAGCAGACTGGTCAGATTCCCCTGTATATTTTGAGTGTACTCTTTATCCAATGGTACGAATCTGAAAGCACCATCAAACCAGATGGCGATTTCATATACAGCCTCATCTCCAGACAGGTCCCCCACCCTCGCGTGGATGACTTCCCCGTCCCTTAGAACAACCTTTCCAATCACGCCCTCATTGTTCCGAAATTCTATAATTCCGGTTTCCTGAGACATGTTAGCGAGCTGTAATATGTCCGGAAGTTTCAGTTCTGCCAATGAACCCTGAAGTTTCATTCTTTCCACCTTAAAGCAAAAAAGCGTGCCGGCCGAAGCCGGCAAGTTCTCAGCGCTTCAGTTTAAAGGTAACGGTTAATGTAAGAATAACATCAACCGGCTGTCCCCGCAACTTACCCGGTGTAAATCTCATCTTTTTCACCGCTCTGCTTGCTGCTTCGGGAAATCCAAGGGCGCGAAGAGGCCCACCAATGACCCGAACATTTCCAACAGTCCCGTTCTTTTTCAAAACGACTTCAAGGATAACATAGCCCTGGAGTCCAGCTTTCTTCCCCAGTTCCGGGTAAATAACATTCTGCTGAAGTTGAGCAAGGTCATAAACCGGCCGTTCGAGTCCCACTGTTCCATCCCGGATTGGACCGGTAGGAGCGGGAGGTGCGTCCGGCACACCAATAATATAATCATCATCCATATTCAGGTCCTGCTGTTCGCTGGTTTCAATGGGGACGATGGGTTCGGGTTTATCCGGTGTGGGATCCGGAACCGGAACTTTCTGCATTTTTTTCTGCAACTGCAGTTGCTGCATTTTTTTTTCAGGTGGCGGTCTCAGCACAACCCGCCTCATGATTTTTTCATTTTTCTTTTCTTCCACAAAATTCTTATTTCCGAAATCCGGGATGCTTACCCAGATAAGAATAATATGAAAAACCAGCGCAATTAAAAGCGCTATCTTGTAATTTCGCTTGTCGTCTTCCGATTCCCATGCCAAGTCCGAAGCGAGGCTATGGTCATCAGCAAAAAGGCCTGAACGAATTAGTTCTTCTGCCATCATTCACCTCGCTTATTGATAGCCCCAGGTCTCCGCCTCAGCCTGGGTCGGAATCGTGATGGTCAGGTTTGGGATGTTCTTTTCTTTTATCAACTGGGCTTCCAGTTGCTTAACCACATCCAATACCGCCACCATTGATTCATATTTGGCCTCGGGGTTGACATAGATAATAATCGGCTTTTTCCAGTTATTACTCAGCTTCGGATACAGGTAATCTTGCAGCATCCCCACCGCAGCAATCGATGCAGGGGATTCCTTGTCTACGGTAAAGGTATTGTCCGCGTTCACCTTGATGTAAACCGAATCTTCTTTTTCAATATTGTCAATCGTTTTCTTATCCTGCTGTGGCAACTGATGTTCAATTCCCTTGGTAGCACTGATTACAGTAGTCAACATAAAGAACACAATCAGCAGGAAGGCAATATCTGCCATTGACGCGGTAGGGATTTCCGGGTTTTCTTTCTTTTTTTCAAGTCTCATTCTACCCTCCCTACTCGAACTTTTCTTCTCTGACCTTCAGATCGGTCAGGAATTGAAGGTTCTTGGCGTGCGCCTGCCCCAGCTGATCCAGTATTTGGTCAACTGTGTGCCACTTCACATTTTTATCTACCTTCAGCACTATTGGCTGCTCGGGGTTTTTAGACATCAGATCTACAGCGAAGGAAAGAACGTCGGACTGATCGATAGGATGCGTGTCCTCTTTACCGTCAGAGACTTTCAGGAAGCCGCCTTCGGTCACCACAATGAATGCGGACCCCTTCACCACCTCAGACCGGACATCGGACCTCGGCAAGGTCAGGACGGTTTTGTCTACCTGGAATACTGTCGTAATCATAAAGAATACAATCAGCAGGAAGGCAATGTCCGCCATTGACGCGGTGGGGATGTACGCATCAACTGTTTTAGTCTTTCCAATTTTCATTATAACTCCCCAGCTTTACTGAATAGTCTCAATTTCCCCGAAAGTCTCCACCAATACGTTTGAAGCAGATTCGATTTCCCGGATAAAGCCGCCGATTCTTGCTGTGTAATAGTTGTAGAAAAGCAATACGGGAGCGGCAACAATCAAACCACCTGCAGTGGTAATCAAAGCTGTTGAAATACCTTCCGCAACTTTCGCCGGATCGTTCAGCTTGGACATTGCATCGAAAGATGCGATCATGCCGACAACAGTTCCAAGGAACCCGAGCATTGGTGCAAGGTTGGAAACAGATGCCAGAATGCCAAGGCCTCTTTCCATCCGGGCAATCTCGTGAACAGCAGCATTTTCCATCGCTTTTTCAATATCATCTTTTGGACGGCCATACTTCAAGAGACCGGATTTCAGAATAGCGGAGATAGGAGAACGGTAAGATTCGCAAATTTCAATTGCCGCCTTCACATTTTTCTTCTTCAGTGCGCTTCTCAACTTACCGAGGAGCTCAGACGTGTTGATTTTGGCCTTATAGAACGTAATGCCTCTTTCGATAATTACCACTAATGCCGCAATTGAAAATGCAGCCAGCACCCACATAATCCATCCACCCTGATCCATGTACTTCATGATCGAGTTAGTAAAAACACCCACAGAATCGTACCTCCTGTCTTTAATTTCGTAATTCAGAATTGAATTTAATTCCAGTTGTTGAATCCCCGGTGGGATTCTTTGTTAAAACCTGCCTCACCTCCTTATGCTGTTTCTGCACAAAGCAACACCCTTTCTACCATAGCGGAAAGGTCAAATCAAGCGCTTTTACTTAGCCACTCCTGTTGCTTTCATATCCTTTGTTCCCTTCGGCCACTTCGTCGCCCATACCTGCCCATTTGCATCAAACCAGATGGCAACAGCCTTGTTAACACTGGGTTCCTTATAGAACCAGCCATGGACTGTCCGTTTGAATTTATCCTTCTTTGTCTCCTTACGGAGGGGATATCCAACAAGCTTTGTAACCTCATCCATGTACATGTGTTTCTTAATTTTATTGAACTCGTCCTTCGTGATAAATTCCCAGTCTTCTAACTGAGCCTTCATCTTTTTTGCAGCTTCATTGTCGGGTGAGAATTGGAGGACATTGTCCACAATTTGCATCGCCTTTGTGTACTTCCCCTGCTTTGCCCATTCCATTGCGTAGTATAGCTGAACTTCGTCCATAAGCGCATTGGCTTCCGGATTACTCGGTGCTTTTGACAGCAATAATTGAACTTTGCCGGAAAGATCATTCATTGCGTCATCCTTCTCTTTTTTTGTTTCCGCAGCATCGAACTTGGCCTTCAGTTCATTCAGTTCGGCCAATGATTTGTTCAGTTCTTCCGGAGAAATCTTACTTTCCTGATTTTCTGCCGTCTGATCCTGGCCCGCTCCCTTGTTGTTACACGCCATCCATCCCCCAACGCTCATGATTAGAAGCAGTATCACAAAAAG
Source organism: uncultured bacterium (assembly GCA_965546895.1). GTDB lineage: Bacteria > Acidobacteriota > Holophagae > Thermotomaculales > Thermotomaculaceae > UM-FILTER-49-7. Next base: position 1,606 of record CBEUWV010000075.1, on the reverse strand, counting down.
TTTCCGCATGAATCCCCTCCTGGTTATTTTCTACTTGAAAACTATATCAAATCCAGAGCTCCTATCATAGGATTTTCTGCACACTCTGTCAATATTGCTACCTTCAATCTAAAAGTAAAAAGCGAATGGAAAATTTCGAAAAAATCAGGTTCACGTACGACCTTCCATCTGTTAAGATATTAGCGCTTTTGAAAGAGGAGGGATTATGTCTGAACAAACCATCACAAAAGCTTCTATCGACGGCAATACTGCTGCGGCGAGAGTAGCCCACGCAATGAATGAAGTCATTGCGATTTATCCGATCACCCCATCCTCCCCCATGGGAGAGATTTCTGACGCATTGTCCTCGCAGAACAAAAAAAACATCTTCGGCCAAGTTCCACGGGTTTACGAGATGCAATCTGAAGGAGGAGCATCAGGAGCAGTTCACGGTGCTTTGACAGCCGGATGCATGACAACCACTTTCACGGCATCTCAGGGACTGTTGTTGATGATTCCAAACATGTTCAAGATTGCCGGTGAACTGACTCCGACTGTATTCCATGTATCTGCGAGAACCGTTGCGACAAACGCCCTCAGCATCTTTGGAGATCATTCGGATGTAATGGCGACCAGGGAAACCGGCTTTGGCCTCCTCGCCTCGGCCAATCAGCTGGAGATTCAGGACCTCGCCTGCATTGCACAGGGGACCAGTCTTGAAGCCATGGTGCCGGTTCTGCACTTCTTTGACGGTTTCAGGACGAGTCATGAGATTCGCAGGGTCGAACTCCTCTCGGAAGATGTGATGCGCGCCATGGTTGAGATGAAGTATGTAAACCGGATGCGGAAGCGGGCAGTCAACCCGGACTATCCAACTCTCCGGGGAACAGCTGAGAACCCGGATATCTTTTTCCAGAACCGGGAAGCTCAGAATCCCTACTATGACAGATTTCCGGAAATTTTTGACAAGTACTGCGAACGGTTCGAGAAGCTGACGGGCCGCCGGTATCATGCCTTTGATTATGTCGGCGCAAAGGACGCGGAAGCTGTTGTGGTCATCATGGGCTCCGGCAGTGATACCGCCGACGAAACCGTCCATAAACTGAATCAGCAGGGATACAAGACCGGTACTATCAACGTCCGCTTGTACCGGCCCTTCGACCGTGAGAGGTTCTTCAAAGCCCTCCCGAAAACAGCGAAAAAAATAATTGTTCTGGACCGCACCCGGGAACATGGTTCCATCGGGGAGCCACTCTACCTCGACGTTGTGGCAGCAGTGGATCAACAGATTAAGCTGGGCTTACTGAACCACAATGACAAACCGGAAATCCTCGGCGGTATATACGGGCTCTCGTCCAAGGAGTTCACACCTGCCATGCTGAAAGGTGCCTTTGACCATATTCTGAATACTCCGTCAGAAGAACAGATTCATCACTTCACACTGGGCATTGAGGACGACGTCACTCATCGCTCGCTACCCTATGATGAGTCCTTTGATGCTGAACCGGCATCCGTGTACCGGGCAAAGTTTTTTGGCCTGGGTTCAGATGGAACCGTCGGTGCCAACAAGAACTCCATCAAGATCATCGGTGATGTGGCCGGTAAAAATGCGCAGGGCTACTTTGTT
>CBEUWV010000074.1:0-8055 GCA_965546895.1 uncultured bacterium | reverse complement strand
CCGGGGATTCGAACGGCCAGTCCCGGTCCCGGAAAGGGATGGCGGCCGACAATTTCTTCCGGCAGACCCAGCAGACGGCCCAATTCCCGGACTTCATCTTTGAACAACTCTTTCAGCGGTTCCAACAGCTTCAGGTTCATGTGTGCAGGCAATCCCCCGACGTTGTGGTGGGATTTGATGGTAACCGAGGCACCGCCGTGTGCCGCGGACTCAATAACATCGGGGTAGAGGGTTCCCTGGGCGAGGAACTGGGCATTGTTGAATTGCCGGGCTTCTTCTTCAAATATCTTGATAAATGTTTTTCCGATAATTTTGCGTTTCTCTTCAGGGTCAGAGACACCGGACAGGCTTGTTAAGAAGGTTTTAGATCTATCCACGGCCTTCAGGTTGAAGTGGAATTGACGGGTAAAGGTTTCAATGACAAGATCTTTTTCATTCTTTCTCAATAACCCGTGGTCCACGAATATGCACTGAAGCTGATCGCCGATGGCCCGATGGATGAGGGCGGCTGCCACGGAGGAATCCACGCCGCCGGAGAGTCCACAGATGACGGTTCCATCGCCCACGGTTTCACGGATACGGGAAACTTCCGCATCTACAAATGACCCCATCTGCCAGTCCGGGTCAATTCTGGCGATGTTGATCAGGAAATTTTTCAGGATATCTTTTCCCATTTCAGTGTGGGTGACTTCCGGGTGAAATTGAACTGCGTACAGGCGTTTTTCATGGTTTTCCATGGCTGCGATCGGCGTTGTATCGGTTTTGGCAATGGCGCGGAAACCGGGAGGAACCGCTTCTACTTTATCTCCATGGCTCATCCAGGCCACGGATTCCGCCTTGATTCCCTGAAAAAGCGGAGAATCTGTTCGGAACTTTGCTGTGGCCCGACCGTATTCCCGGTCATTGGAAGCCACAACTTTCCCATTCAGCAGATGGGCCATCAATTGCATGCCATAACAGATACCCAGAACCGGTATACCCATGGAAAAGAGTGCGGGATCGGCGTGAAATGCCCCTTCTTCGTAAACGGAACGGGGCCCACCGGAGAGAATGATGGCGGCCGGGGCCATTTCCCGGATTTTTTCCACAGCTGTGTCAATGGAGACAATTTCACTGTAAATGTGGTGTTCCCGAATTCGTCTTAAGATGAGCTTTGTGTACTGAGAGCCGAAATCCAGTACTACAACCTTGTTTTGTTTCATTGGAGGTTCCTTCCTACCTTCTATTCTATGTTCCCTGTCATTCTACCTTCCAAACAGAATTCTTGCAAAGGGCAACTGTCGCAGCGGCGCAATTCCCGGTTCCCGGGGCAGATGCCATCTATTCCAAGATGGGCGATGACATAGTCGAACCGGAGAGGGTCATCCGGTGAAAGTTGAGCCAGGGCATCGGTTATTTCCAGAGCTACTTTCATGGAAGGAGAACTCTTCATTGTAAAGCCCAGGTAGCGCGAAATTCTGAGAACGTGGGTGTCCAGCGGAATAATCAGCCGGGAAGGAGAGATCAGATGGTTCCAGATACCAAAATCAGGGAATTTGTTTCGAACCATCCAACGGAGAAATAGCATCCAGCGCTTGGCGGGACCGCCCCGCTTGGGGTTTGCAAGGAGATTCGAGGCGAGAAGGGCTTTTTCATTACCACTTCCGGACAAAAGCTCCCGGAAGAGGCTGTCTGCTGTCTCAATAGGGTTATTCTGTTTTATATGGGCGGCCAGATTTCCTGAAGTCAGCAGAATCTTGCGAATTCCGGAAAGAAAAGCAACCAGACCTTCACGGTTTACAAACCGGTACCTGAAATCCGGATAGAGTTCCTTCAATTGCTTTTCGTTTATTTTCTGCAGGGTAGTTGCCGGAGACGGTCCCAGGGGAGTCAGTACCTGCTCCAGGGCGTTCAGAATGGCGGTGACTTTTCCAAAAGCAAAGGAAGCGGCAATAAGGGCTGTGACCTCCCTGTCCGGCAATTCCGGATAGCGCATGGGAAAGACGACAGGGTCCATGTTCAGTTTTTCAACAGTTGATTGTCGGGATGCAAATGAGTCCAGAACGGTGCGAAGTTTTCCATTTACTGCCAAAGATTATCTCCAATTTTCTATATCAACTCTTGAAAGTATAGTGTACATTGTGATAAAAATGAAAGAACAGAAAGGAAGAAACTGTGAAAGTTATAAAAATTTCGGTGCTGGTCCTTATTCTCCTGGTTCTGGTTTCTATGATCTCTTACCCGGTTTATGTCCACGTGATGCGGAAACACAGTGAAAAAAAGTTATTTAATTCACTGGTACTGCTCCAGAAGGCTTTTGTGGTCGCCAGACTGGATGAGGAAAAAGTAAAACTGAACAAAGCACTGGACAATGTGGACGCAATGAAAGAATATCTGGACAACTATGAGTTTGCAAAACTGGACAGGCTCAGTGGAGAAGTTTTCAATGCAGCCAACAGCATTATGGAAGCGAGAAAATCTGCCGTTATGTCTGGGGCACACATTGCCCAGCTGGTGGGTCAGGTGGAGTATCTGGAGGGTGGAACGCGTGTTGTCCAAATTGAAAGCAGTATGAAAATCCGTTCGGGAGATGTGATAACAATGAAGAAGGGGTCCGGATGTGAAATTATTTTCATTGACGGATCCACGGTCACTCTCCGCTACCCGGCCACATTGATTTTCACCCAAATTGAGGAAGACAAGGTCACCCATTCTCTGAATGTTTCGATGGAACTGAAAAACGGAGGAGTCTCTTTTACTGCTTCCAAAATTACTGATTACCAGCCGAAGTTTGAATTGCTTATCGGGAAAGCCCGGGTTCTTTACTCATTGAATGCGATGGGACGTGCTGAACTGGACAACAGCGTTTTGACAACAACAATTGCCTGCCTCGAAGGCCACGTGATGGTTCAGGGTGGGGAACGGGACCGAAAACTGGGTCCACAGCAGATATTACGCTTTTCTCAGAGCACCATGGCAGAAAAGACTTACATGCTGCCACCTATGCCGCTTGCTGAAGAGCCTCCCAATTTTAAAACAATTGAGACTGCTGGAAAAGGGAGCTTCAAATTCCGCTGGTCGAAAGTATACAACGCGGCCGGATATGTCTTTGAACTGGCAAATAATACTGTATTTGCCAACTGCATTGAGCGTCGAAGCGGATACAGCGGAACGTCTTTAACGCTTCCTATCCCTGCCAAAGGAACTTTTTTCTGGCGGGTGGCTGCTTTGAACGAGGTCAATGAACAGGGACGTTTTTCCGACATTCGCGAATTCAAAGTGGTGGGAACCCGCCAGCATGAGCTTCTCGTGGATCAGACGCCACCGCCACTGACACTGGAACCGATTCGCATTTTTGGTACAACTGCCATTGTGCGGGGGAAAACAGAACCCAAGGCACGTGTAACAGTTAACAATCAGCTGGCGGAAGTGAAAGAAGATGGTACTTTCAGCTCCATTATTACATTGTACCAGTCCGGAAAAAACCGGATTGAGGTCATTTCCCGTGATGCCAGCGACAACGAGACAATTTTGGAAAAATGGGTATTCATAAGAATCTACTGAACATCCTATGGTTCGGAGAAGTCCCGAGAAAATATGCGCGCTATGTGGGTTCCTCCCAGACGGACCTTTCCGCCTTGACACTATTTCCCCACGACATCGTTATTTTCACGGATGTTTTTTATGTCGGGCATCAATCTGAAATCAAGGGAATTATCCCTGTAGACAATTATTATGTGTATACCCCCCGGCGCAAAACCGGTCAGGACATCAGTGGTTGCATGACTTTCTCGTCAGAGAAGGAATTTCGTCTGATGTTATTCATTGAAAAAAAGTTAATGAAACTGAAGGAATCAGAACGGATTCTTTCGCGGAACTATGAAGTACTGAACCATGTGACCACGTCTGCAATCAATCTCTCTGATCCAGACGTCATCATGCGGGAATTCATGAACAAGGTGCAAACCCTCCTCAACACGCGTTCATGGTCGTTATTGCTTTTGAACCGGGAAAGGAATAGTCTTTATTTTCGAATGACCAACCAGAACGTACGGAAAAAATTGAGCAAGATTGAAATTCCGGTCGGAAAGGGCGTGGCCGGATGGGTAGCCAGCACCCGGGAAGCAATCATTATTAATGATGTAGAAAATGATGCCCGTTTCCTTCATGCGGTGGATGAAGCCACTGGTTTTGAAACAAAACGCATTATGGCCGCACCGCTTGTGGGGAAAGGAGAGCTGTTTGGTGTCATTGAGCTTATCAACAAGGATTCTGGAAAACCCTTCACGGATGATGATCTGGACTCCCTGAAAACGATGGTGAAATACGGTTCTATCATTCTTCACAACGCACTTATTTTCAAGGAAATGGAAGAAATGACCAAGCGGGATGATCTAACTTCTCTTTTCAATTCACGCTACCAGAACTGGTTTCTGGAGGAGTCCATCAGGAAAGCCACCCAGTACCAGGGTTTTCTTTCAATCATTTTTCTGGATCTGGACAACTTCAAATCAGTAAATGACAATTATGGACATCTTGCAGGAAGCTCTGTTCTGGTAGATGTAGCTCAATTGATCAAAGAAGCGGTTCGGATCGAGGACGTGGCTTCGCGATACGGAGGGGATGAATTTACGGTCATCCAACCCGGATTGACTGCTGAAGAAAGCAGAAAATATGCGGAGGCAATTTCCAGATCCATCTGTAACTATCACTACCGGGATATTCGATTAACTGTCAGTATCGGCATTGCCTCTTTCCCCCAGCACGGGTCAACAACCGAAGCAATTCTGTCCAAAGCGGACAAGGCGATGTATAAACGAAAAATGAACCAGAAGAATGGTATTGAAATTGCGGAGTGATAAAGTTAAGATAATTCTGTCATAATTCTTATGCCTGTTACTTTGCAGGACTCAAGAGTACCGGGTGAATCAAATGGCGAAACTGCAGCAGGAGTGAATAATGGGTGTGATGAATCCACTCTCGTGGCTATCAATTTTTTCAAGTGATCTTGCAATTGATCTGGGTACAGCCAATACGCTGGTATTTATCCGCAACAAGGGGATTGTTGTGCGTGAACCTTCCATTGTTGCAATTAATGTCAAAAACAACCGCGTGGAAGCGGTAGGCGCGGAAGCGAAAGAAATGCTGGGGAAAACGCCTTCCAATATTGTGGCGATTCAGCCGATGAAGGAGGGTGTAATTGCTGATTTTGAAGTAACAGAACGAATGCTGGATTACTTTATTAAAAAGGCACACAATCGGAGGCTCGCAGTGCGGCCCCGGATTATTATTTCTGTTCCTTCAGAAATTACTCAGGTGGAGCGCCGCGCGGTTCGGGATTCTGCCTTGAAGGCCGGAGCATCGGAGGTTTATCTGGTGGAGCAGGCAATGGTGGCAGCCATTGGTGCCGGTCTGCCAATCACAGAGCCCACCGGGAACATGATTGTAGATATTGGCGGGGGTACAACTGACGTTGCCGTAATTTCACTGGCTGGTGTCGTGTTCTGTAAGTCACTTCGGGTGGCTGGTAATGAGATGGATCAGTCCATCATCCGATATATTAAGAAGCAATATCGTCTGCTCATTGGTGAAAGGACAGCAGAAGATGTGAAAATTAATATTGGATCCGCATTTTCGCTGGACAAGCAACTGGAAATGGAAATCAAGGGACGTGACCTTGAGACTGGTCTCCCAAAAGGCCTGACACTGACGGATTCAGAAATCCGGGAAGCATTGACACCAGCTGTGGACAGTATTGTAGAAACAATCAAGGTAACCCTTGAGAAGACACCTCCTGCTCTTTCGGCAGACATTGTGGACAGAGGGATTATTCTGGCTGGCGGAGGGTCACTCCTTCGGAATCTTGATAAAAGACTCCGAGAAGAAACCGGTTTACCGGTATCATTGGCAGAAGATCCATTAACCTGTGTAGTGCTGGGTACTGGAGCTATGCTTACAAACATCCATTTGCTCAGGAAGATTTCTCTGACAAGCTGAATATCTGGCACCCTCCGTAAATTTGAAAAACGCTCAGAATAAAGAGAGCCGGGCTTTTCTGCCCGGCTCTCCTTATTTTCACTTATCAGAGACTGATTACAGATTCGAGATAAAATAGTCTGAAATGCGCCAGAAAAGATACTTTCGTGTCTGACGACCCCGAATGGAGTGTTTCTTTCCCGGATACACCATCAGATCAGGAAAACGATTGTTTTCAACGAACTTTTTCAACAGCAGTTCAGTATTGTGGAAGTGAACGTTGTCATCTGAGACACCTGCCATAATCAACAGCTTCCCCCTCAGTTTACCGGCCCAGGTAAGAACTGATGCGTTCCGGTATCCATCCGGGTTTTCTTTTGCTGTCCCCATGTAGCGTTCCGTATAAGCTGAATCGTACAGGTGCCAGTCTGTGACCGGTGCCACGCCCACGCCCACCTTAAACTGTCCGGCGAAACGAGTCATGGCCATGCAGGTCATGTAACCGCCGTAACTCCACCCCCAGATACCGGCTCTGGAACGATCCAGAAAAGTGAACTTTTTACAGATTGCGTTCAGCCCGGCAATCTGATCTTTCAACTCAAGGTCTCCCATATTATGATAAATTGCCCGTTCAAAAGCACGGGATCGGCCCGATGAACCCCGATTGTCCATCCGAAACACGCAGATGCCTTTTGTGTTGAGATATCGATGCCAGAGGTCATTTCGGGAAGAGTAACTGTTTGTTGCCACCTGAGCATGGGGGCCGCCGTAGGTGTAGACAAGTATCGGGTATTTCTTTCCCTTAACAAGGGTTTTCGGGCGGTCCAAGACACCATAAAGTATTGTACCGTCTGAGGTCTTGAACTGATATGGGATATGACTATTCGGCGCAAGCCCTTCTATTCCAGGGATGATCTTCCGATAAAGAATTCGGCGCGTGCCATCACGCGATACAAGGGTGGCCAGCGTGGGTTGATTGAGAGTACTGGAAAAAACGATGTAATGTCGCGTATCCTTGGAAATAGAGACTCGAATTCTGCCTTTCTGTTCTTCAAGGGGGGTAACTTTTCCGGTTTTCATATTCAGAACCATGAGCCGGTTTTCTGTTGGATCGGCCCCAGTTTCAGTAAAATAAACCACTTGTTTGTTTACACCGGAGATGCTCAAAACCGGCTGTTTCCTGTTGGTCAGGGGAGTTTCCTTTCCAGTCAACTGTTCAAGGTAAATCTGGTTGATGCCGGATTTTTCAGAGGTCCATAAAAATGCTTTCCGATCGGGAAAGTAGTGAAAACTCTTGTTGAGGTTGAGCCAGCAGTCATCATGTTCATGGTAAATCTGCATAGGCTTCAGACTGTTGTATTGGTAAATATACAAATCTTTCTGGTCTCGACTCAAGATCTGAACAGCGGGATCATTTCCCATGAAATTGACTCTGGCAAGGTACCAGTCTCCCTTGAGTGGAACCGGCAACCGGTTCAGACTGCCTGTCTTCAAGTTGGCACGATACAGGGCGACATCCGGGTTTATTCCTCCTGAAACAGGATAGCGTTGCAATTCGTAGCTGGGCACAAATGTTGTGTCCCTGGGCAGCGCCCATTTTGCCATTCCGGTTTCATCGACTTGGGTGAAATACAGGAAACGACTATCCGGAGCCCACCACATTCCCCGGTATCGATCCAGTTCTTCTGCGGCGTTGAAATCTGCCATTCCGTTGTAAATGCCGTCTCTGGCACTTTTTGTGAGTCGTCTGTGTTTGCCCGTGGCAATATCTACCAGATAGATATCACCGTGGGACACTACGGAAATCTTTTTATCGTCGGGTGAAATCAAGGGAAACAGCACAGGGTTCAGTTTGATGGGAATAACCTGTTTTTTACCCGTGGCAATGGTCACCTGCCAAAGCTTTCCCCCGTTTTTGTAGAGGATTTTTTCAGAATTGTGAAACCAGGAAAAAAACGTGATACCGTCGCCGCCGATTCGCATCCTCTCTTTCAGTTCTTTTTCCGCTTCTGATTCAGTACCCCTCTGTTCTGTTCCAGCTAGTTTTACTTCCCTGTCTGTTTTCAAATCCAATACCCAGAGTTCGTTCACTTCGGCATC